>JAJFIN010000291.1 GCA_021774955.1 Alphaproteobacteria bacterium
CTCGCCATAAACAATAATGTGATCAGCGGGACGGCCCGAACAAATTCGATGAACAGGACGCACAGCATACGGATTACCGGCAATTCAGACCGACGCCCAAGCGCCAGCAGCGTACCCAAAGGTACTGACACGATGATCCCTGTTACCGCTATGATCAGCGTGAGCAGTAACCCGCCCCATTTTGTTGTTTCAATTTCAGACAATCCAAATCCACCGGCCACGAGCCATAGCGCAAGCACCGGATAAAATGCCGAAAACCATTGCAATGGTCGTCGCATCGGAACTGCAGTAAAAAGCCAAGGGGTCAGCGCTGGCACAAGCAACATGATCGTCACGGCCGGACGCCACATGACTTCTTGCGGGTAGAACCCAAACAGGAATTGATGCCAGCGCGCGTTGATAATCGCCCAACAGGCGCCCGTTCCCGTGCAGACCGACCGATCAGATCCGGAGAACTGGGCCTCGAAAACTGCCCATTGCAAAATAGAAATAACCACCCATAGTGCACTCGCGCCGAATGCTAATGTGAATACGGAATTTGTTGGCGATGAAAACAAGTTTTCGCGCGCCCACAATAGAGCGCGTTCAATTGCGCTACCCAGACTATTACGCGTTGGGCTCTTGGAATCCACAGATGCATCACGCTGGGTCATACTGGTCGCCCACCTTTTAATGCGATCTGTCGATTATAGATATTCATTCCCATGGATATCAGGAGACTGATCATCAGATAGAATACCATGGTCAAAGTAATGACTTCGACCGCTTGGCCCGTCTGGTTGAGGCTGGTACCGGAAAAAACATTCACAATATCAGGGAACGTTGCGGCCAGCGCCAGCGATGAATTTTTCATTAGGTTGAGATATTGGCTGGTGAGAGGCGGAACGATAACCCGCAAGGCTTGCGGCAAAACTACATGCCTTAATATCTGCCCCGGCTTTAATCCTAATGCAGCGGCGGCCTCTCGTTGTCCCCGATCAACCGCCAAAATGCCCGCACGGACAATCTCGGCAATGAACGCAGCCGTATAAGTCGACAGTGCCAGCAACAATGCCACAAGTGAAATAGGAACGCTTATGCCGCCAGAAAAATTGAACCGTTGAAGCGCAGGTACTTCCCACGACAGGTCAGGCACAAACAAATTAAAGATGACAATCGGAACGATGATGAGGCCGACGCAATAGATCCACCAATTACTGATACTGGTGCGTGTTCTGCCATGCTGCCAGTTTGCGATAACAAAACTCAAACCTGCACTGGTCAGTACTGCAAGCAAGACCCATCCCGCATGGGGACCGGCAATCAGCTTGGGTATTTCGACACCACGATTGTTGATGAAGAAGAACTCACCGATCGACAAACTGTTGCGAACGGTCGGCAGTCCAAGGAAAACACCCGTGTACCAAAAAATAATTTGTAAAAGCAACGGTGTGTTTCTCAGTATTTCGACATAAACGAGAGCAAGGCGCGCCACGATCCAATTGGATGATAAGCGCGCAATCCCAATGATCACACCCAAAAAAGTGGCAATCATTATTCCGAGTGCGGATACAAACAATGTGTTGATTGCGCCAACAAGGAAAACCCGGCCGTGTGTGTTTTTCGAATCGTAATCGATCAATGAAAACGAAATATCAAACCCAGCTGTTTGGTTCAAAAACCCAAAGCCGCTCGCGATATTCTGTTTTTCAATGTTGACCGCTGCATTGTGAATGATGAACGCAAAAGCCGCTGCGACCAGCACTAACGTCAATCCCTGAAAGATGACACTACGGATTTTGGCATTACGCCAAAGACGCCTGGGCGAAACCCTTGCTGCATGAGAATCAAGTGACATCGTATGAAGGCGCTCTGGTGATTAGGAGTTCATCGAATAGGCGGCGCATAGAGAATGCCACCATCAGACCATAAAGCATTCAATCCACGCTCCAATCCCAAAGGAGAGTCCGTACCAATATTGCGTTCGAAGATTTCCGAGTAGTTGCCGACCTCCGAAGCGATTTTCAACGCCCAGTCATTGGACAGCCCCATCTGAACACCAAACTCGCCTTCAACACCCAAGAGGCGTCGGATTTCCGGATTGTCGCTTTCCGCTGCCAATGTATCGACATTGGCACTTGAAACACCAAGCTCCTCGAGTAAGACCGTTGCATTCACGACCCAGCGGACAATGTCACCCCACTGATTGTCGCCATGCCGAACGATCAGTCCCAGCGGTTCCTTAGAAATAATCTCTGGTAAGATTATATGCGCGCCTGGGTCCGGGAACGCAGACCGCACCGCCGCCAGACCAGAGATGTCTGTGGTATATGCGTCGCACGCTTCGGCAAGGTAATTGGCCCGCGCTTCATCATCATTACCGACAACAACAGATTCAAAAGTCTTGCCGTGAGTTCTAAAATAGTCTGACAGATTGAGTTCTGTCGTTGTCCCAGTCTGGATGCAAATGCGCGCGCCATCGAGATCAAGCGCGCTGTGAACACCCAATGCGATCGGCACCATAAAGCCTTGGCCGTCATAATAATTCACCCGAGCATATTCGAGCCCGAGATTGACGTCGCGCGAAAAGGTCCAGGTCGTATTGCGAGAAAGTAGATCGACCTCTCCTGATTGAAGTGCCGTGAAACGTTCTTTGCTGGTCAGAGGTCGGTATTTCGCTTTGGTCGTGTCACCGAAAATCGCTGCGGCAACAGCATGACAAAAATCGATATCAAAACCGACCCAATCGCCCTGGTCGTTGACCGCCCCAAACCCAGCGAGACCCGGTGTGACACCACAAATGACATGTCCGCGGGCTTTGACATCATCAAGCGTACCTGCCTCTGCGGTGACAGAAAACACCAGCGCCATCGCCAAAACGCTCAACCGCGTAAACACCGTCATAACAATCCCCAAATTGCATCTTCGCTTATGGCCAAAATTGACCAGATTTCCTGTATAACATGACCACGCGTCACGATTAAGGCAAGTGTTACATCCGCTACTAGACCTCCACCAGATCTGCATGTGGTCATTGCACGGCTTCGACCGGATAGGTAATGATGTCTCTCGCAGTCAAAGCAAAAAATCTCAGGGATTCGCGCACTATTCACATGGCAAAAAAAGACGAAACCAAAGTCATTTACGCAGGCCGCGATCCAGAAAGTAATTTTGGGATTGTTAATCCGCCTGTCTATCACGCTTCGACGGTCTTGTTTCCGACCGCCGACGCCCTTGAACATTACGCGAAGTTGCCCGTCAAATACGGTCGTCACGGGACACCGGGAACATTCGCCCTTGAAGAAGCTATGTCCGAACTCGAAGGCGGATACAAATCGGCGCTCGCACCGTCTGGTCTTGCGGCCTGCACAATTTCTTTGCTGGCCTTCCTTTCGACCGGCGACCATCTTCTGATGGTGGATAGTGTCTATGGCCCAACCCGTGCCTTCTGCGAGACAACATTGAAGCGCATGGGTATTGAGGTGACCTACTATGATCCCCTCATCGGCGCCGACATTGCGGGTCTCATAAAGCCCAATACAAAAGTTGTTTACACAGAATCGCCTGGATCAAGATCGTTTGAGATCCAGGACATTCCCGCCATCTCAGCCGCGGCGAAGGCGCATGGCGACATCACGGTCATGATGGACAATACCTGGGCTACGCCACTTTATTTCAAGGCGTTCGAACACGGCGTAGACATCTCTATTCATGCCGCCACCAAATATATTGTCGGCCACTCCGATGCCATGTTGGGCATCGTCACCACCAACAAAGAATCGTGGAAGAAACTGCGAGCCACTCATCGATCCGTCGGTCTTTGTTGTGCACCCGATGATGCTTACTTGGCTCTACGCGGCATTCGAACGCTCGCGGTGCGCCTTGATCGGCACTGTCAAAATGCCATGGTTCTTTGTGAATGGTTGAAAGAACGGCCCGAGGTCGAGCAAGTCCTCTATCCAGCTTTGCCAGATGATCCTGGCCATGAGATCTGGCAACGAGACTTTAAAGGTGCAACGGGCCTCTTTGCATTTGTCCTCAACGAAGGAACCAAAGCGCAATCCCATGCCCTTCTCGACAACACACCGCTCTTCGGCATGGGTTATTCGTGGGGTGGCTTTGAAAGTTTAATCGTTCCTAACGATGTGGTTGAACGCAGCGTCAATGCCTGGACACATAAAGGTCCGTCGTTCCGCATCCATGCCGGGCTCGAAGACAGCGGTGATCTCATTACTGACCTGCAAAAAGGGTTTGATGCCTTTAGAAAGGCAAAGTGAATGAGGCTCACACTCACGCTTTTTCTTTTCGTTCTGACATCAGTACCGGTATGCGCCAAAGTCACGATCTTTGCTGCGATCAGCACGTCAAACGCTTTAGATGAAATATTGGCGAGCGAAGATATCGGTCTCGAGGTGATCACATCTTACGCCGGAAGCGGCACCTTGGCCCGCCAGATCCACGCCGGCGCTCCTGCCGACATTTTTCTCAGTGCAAATACCAAATGGGTCGATTGGCTTGAAAGCGAAGACAGGTTGGAAGCTGACTCCCGTGTCGATCTTCTGACTAATCGTCTCGTTCTGATCGGTCGGCCATATCAAAATTCAGAGATAGTCACTCTGGAAGCAGCACTGGACGCTCTTAAAGGCAAGCGTCTTGCTATTGGCAATGTAACCTCTGTACCTGCCGGTATCTATGCCCACCAAGCATTGATAAAGCTCGGTGTTTGGACAACCCATGCCAATGGGTTTGTCGAGGCAGAATCTGTGCGCACAGTATTAAACTGGGTTGCTTACGGGGAAGCTGATGGTGGCTTTGTCTATGCCACGGATGTGCGATTGTCAGACGATATCCAAATGCTAGCCTCTGTGCCGGAAGAGCTTCACAACCCCATTCGTTATCCTCTTGCGATTGTTGGGGGGCGTGAGAGACCCGAGGTCGACAGACTCTACAATGCTTTGCTCTCACTTGAAGCAAGAGAGATTTTTCTAGCGCACGGGTTTGGGTTGCCCGTAGAAGCGCGCACTGACGAGGGATATTAGCGCGTGCTCGAACTAAGTCCGCAAGAATTGGTCGCAATTTCACTTTCACTGAAAGTGTCGCTGTTCAGCACGTTGATCAGTATGCCTTTAGCGATTGCAACGGCCTGGCTTCTCGCCAGGTTTGAGTTCTGGGGCAAGACACTCGTAGACAGTTTGGTCCATCTCCCCCTCGTTTTACCCCCCGTGGCAGTAGGATACCTCTTGCTCATCGCGCTCGGCCGCAATGGCCCTGTCGGAAACTGGTTGGAAACAACTTTTGGCATTCACCTCGCCTTTACCTGGCGGGGCGCTGCTATTGCTGCTGCCGTCATGGGCTTTCCCCTGATCGTGCGTGCCATCCGACTCTCATTCGAAAGTATTGATCCAGCCTTAGAACAGGCCGCCCGGACGTTAGGGGCATCAGCCCCTTGGGTCTTTGTCACCATCACCCTGCCACTCGCAGCGCCGGGCATTCTTGCCGGTATCGTCCTTGGTTTCGCCCGTGCGCTTGGTGAATTTGGTGCCACGATTACCTT
>JAJFIN010000292.1 GCA_021774955.1 Alphaproteobacteria bacterium
CCACAAAAAAATAAACGATCGTTTGGTATATACATTTACCTGAGATATTCTTAAGCTGCAGTCATTGGTTGGCAATCATGCGTCCTATACGCGAAACGCCATGCGGCCTATTGGCACCGGCGGTTCAAGACAGCATCTAAGGGGAAGACAATGATGGAAATGCACGGATCAGAAATAGGATCAATCCGTAAGGTTTGTTCGCCGCGTTTTGGTTTGAAGATGATAACCAGAACAGCATTGGGTGCATTAGCTCTTGGTGGAGTGACAACGGTCGGGTTCGCTCAGGAGGGATCTGCCAATGCCAGCGCTTCCCAACGCAGCGTGGATGAAATTATAGTCACAGCTGCACGTCGCGAACAAAACCTATCTGATGTACCGGCAAGTATCACGGCACTCTCTGGTGATTATTTATCCTCATTGGGATTTGACAATTTTTCAGACTATGCCGGGCTGGCACCAAGTCTAGACTTTGTCGAGTTTGCCCCTGGACAAACCCGCATAACCATTCGTGGCATTTCAGCGGATCCCAGCTTCACAACAGCCTCTACAGTTAGTGTCTACATAGACGATGTTCCGATGACATCAAGTAATGCAGGAACGCAAGTTGACTTTCGTCTGTATGATGTTAATCGGGTTGAAGTATTGCGGGGACCTCAGGGGACACTCTATGGAGAGAATTCCATGGGTGGCGCGATCCGTATTTTTACCAACGAACCCGATACCTCTGACTTCAGCGCCAGCGCTGAAGTTGGTTTTGGTTCATTGAAGGATGGTGGGACGTCAACAAAAGTTGATGGAATGGTAAACTTCCCAATTGTGGCCGACAAAGTAGCATTGCGTGTTGTTGGTTCTTACCGCAAGAGCGGTGGCTGGATTGAAAATGTCACTTTAGGTACAAGCGATGTTAATGAAAGCGAAGTGACCGCAGTTCGGGCTGCCCTTAAGATTACGCCAACCGACAATCTCGAAATAACGCTACGCGCCTCAGCTAATCAATTGGAAGTCGATTCTTCGAATGAAACGACACTTTCAACGCGCTCTACGGACGCCACAGCAAATAGCCCATCAGAAGACGATTATGAAATCTATAGTGCTGATGTTGATTGGAACTTTGGGTTTGCTACGTTGGAATCTGTGACATCGTTCTCTCACCGAGAATCAGCGACCGGGTCTTCGGAAGCAAGTGTTGGCGTTGATTTTCAAAATTCGTTGTTTGTGACAGCATGTATTTTCACCAATCCAACCTGCACCGCACCGGATACAACGGCCTTTCTTACCTCATCAATCTTTTTGGCTGACTTGGACCAGGACATTTGGACACAGGAGTTACGCCTTGTTTCCCCGAGTGACCAACCGTTGAGATGGATTGTGGGTGGTTTTTATACGGATTCAGATTTGAAAGCGGGCGGTCATAGAGAAACAACTCCGGTCGCTAGATTCGCCAATGACCTCTATCTTCCGCTTGGTTTTTCCGCAGGCGATGCCGTTCCTGGAGGTTTTTTAGCTGACACAGGTATTACTGAGAAAACGGCATATGCGCTATTCGGTGAAGTATCGTATGATCTGACTGACAAATTGGAAATCACTGGCGGATTGCGGTGGTTTGGCGAGGAATTCGACTACTTACCGGTTGAGTCCTCGGGGCTCATCACTTTCTTTGGGAGCGGGACATCCTTCGTTGCTGTAGGTGCGCCGTTTAGCGCTAAGGCGGAAGACACCAATGTAAAAGCAATCATTTCCTACAAACCGAATGATGATATGCACTTTTATGCCAGCTTTACGGAAGGGTTTAGATCCGGAGGGGCAAATTTCTTTTCTTCAGCCGATCCAAATTTCCAACCGGAATATGATCCGGATACAACGCAAAACTACGAAATTGGTGGTAAGTTTCAATTTGCCGACGGTCGCATCAATCTATCTACAGCGTTGTTCTACATTAATTGGGAAGACCTTCAGGTCCAGCAATTCGACATCGGTACCGGGCAAGGCTTCACAACCAACGGCGGCACAGCTCATGTGGCAGGAATTGAGGCTGAATTCACTGGTGATGTAACAGAGCACCTCACATTAACCCTAAGCGGCAATCTTACCGAAGCAGAAACGGACGAAGCGTTTGTCGGATCGTTTGCTCCTATGATCCCCGAAGGGACCCGGTTACCAAATGTTCCAATCTGGACCTATGGTGCGTCAATTGATTACGTATATCCGCTACCCAATCGGGAAATGGATGTAGTTGCCCGGTTTGACGTTCATGGCCAGGGGTCAACATACAGCGGCCTTGAAAGACGTCCGCAGTTCTTTGGGACGTTCCCTCTTTCTCCCAACAGATCGTTGCAGGATTCTTACCACATTGGCAATTTCCGAACTGGTGTTGAAACTGACAATTGGTCCCTTCTATTCTATGTTGAAAATGTTTGGGATGAAGTCGCGGATTTAGGCGATAATAATTTTGGTCGTTTTCATAGAAACCAGCCGCGAACAATTGGCTTGGTTGCAAGCGCAAAATTTAGGTAAGGTGTTGTATAACGGCGAACCCTACAATGGGTTTGCCGCTATATGCCTTGCTCGCCCGGTGCCCTCATTCTAGATTGGCTGGCGCAGGAAAATTATACACCTGAACCACCACCCAAAAGAGGGTGTATGTCCTTCCCAAAGCTTTCAAAACCCACTCTGGTATTTTACGGCGCCCCAACCTTTTCAGAGCAGATTATGCTCGCGCCAGTTCTCGGTATTCTTCCAGTTCTCTATGTTGAATACACACACGTTGAGCTAGCAACAATTGGCCTGATTTTCATGGTTGCGCGGTTGCTCGACGCAGTGACAGACCCGTTGATCGGTTACCTTTCGGATATTACACGATCTCGGTATGGAGCGCGCAAACCTTGGATCGCGGCTGGAGCTGCAATCGCTGTTCTGTCGGTTTTATTCTATTTCATCCCGCCGTCATCTGCTGGCGCGTTTTACTTTTTCTTTTGGTCCACTTTGCTATTTCTAGGGTGGACGATGATGACAATCCCTTACAATGCGTGGGCATCGGAGTTAACAAGTGACTATCATGAGCGCACACGATTGTTTGCTTATCGCAATGCACTGGGTGGCACCGGAGGACTTTTGTTCGTCGCTTCGCCGATTTTGTTGCTTTATTGGACAGGCAGCACTGAATATTCACTAGAGCTAATGAAAATACTTGCTTTAGGACTTGCCGTGCTCATCCCCCTCAGCGTGGGTATCGCGCTATATAAGGTACCTCACGGCACCCCTCAATCTACGCAACCTTCATCCGTAAGGGGATTATTTGATTCCTTGCGAAGAAACAGGGTTATTTGGTTATTCGCCACCATCACTTTTGTCGGTGGCACCAGCCAAGGTCTGGTCGTGTCACTGCAATTCCTTCATGTCAGCAATTACCTCGGATTGGGGTCTTATTTGCCCTTTATGGGAATTGGGCAAATGGGCGTCTACCTCGTCTCAATTCCCATTTGGCTGCATTTGGTAAAACGCTTTGGCAAGCACAGACCTTGGGCATTCTCCAGCTTTGGGCTTGCACTCATCGCGCCGGTTATCCTGCTGCTTGAGCCGGGCCCTCAGTCCATCATCCCAATTTTTATCCTATCTATTCTGACCGGATTTCTGTCAGGCCCAATGGCGGTCTCTCCGCAATCTATGCTAACAGATATAATCGACTTGGACGTGATGAGAACTGGTGTAAGTCGGGCGGGAAACTATTTCGCGTTCCTGACTCTATTGTCAAAAGCGACGACGGCCATCGGTGCTGGGCTCGGCCTAACACTCGTCGGCCTGTTTGGATATGACCCTAAGGCCACCGACCATGACGCTATGGCGGTGCTTGGCTTGCTCCTGGTCCTCGGAGCCGTACCAGCAGTCCTTGGTACCCTTAATGGTGTCCTCATCCTCAGGTACCCCCTTGATGCACGGCGCCAAAAAATCATCCGACGTAGAATTGATGGGCGGATGGCAAGGGTGGCTAACACTTAAAGCAAAAATAGGAACGTGGTGAGCTAACTTCGTTTCATGTGATGCAGCTTTAACAGTCAATATGCATCGATTCCACTATCAGCTGCATCCGTCGTATGTGCCTATTGGTGGCATGGGCTTTCAGAAAGCAATTGGGCCTGCGATATTGTTGTGCACGCTAGAAGTGTTTCGTACGAGAGAAATTTCTAAGGCTGGCACCGGAGGTTAGGAAATTCCAAATGATCACTTTTGGGTGCCAAACAGATCAACATAGGTCAACTTGTCCATATGCGGGGTTAGTTGAGAATTTGGATCAACCAGAAAAACTTTTGCAAAAAAAACGGCTAGGACAACTTAGCACACAAACCTACTCGCCTAACAGAATGGATGTTCAGAGAAAAGATGCAATCAAGTCAGGCGAATGGTTTGTCGGGTTGCACCATCAGCATGTTCGGATATAGTTTTTGGTATTGATAGGGCTGAATCTTGAGGCCAGCTCCTATTGAACACTTGTGTTTTATGCCGTTTTACCTTCCACCTCCGCCGGCACCTCGCCGTAGAGAATGCGGTACCAGATGGTGGTTATGTGGTGGCACATATCTTCTTCATCCATGTTAGCTTCTGCGATGGCCTGACACAATCCACAATCACGACTGACAACGGTTCGCCGCAACATGTCGTCCATCAATGATCCCAGCACGTGGATGGTGATCAGCAATTGTTTGTCTTCATACAAAGGATCTTGGTGTGAGATAGCACTGGCAATGCGCCGCGACCATTGATCGTTTACCCGTGTGAGATCGCGACCCAGTTCAGAATGCTCCACACGTAATTCCAGCAGGCAACGGAACAGACCCGGATTTTCCTCTGCTGTTCTCATATAGCTGAGGTTGGCGATATACATGGTCTCATAGTTGGAACCGCCAGGTAACTCCAGCGTGTAAGCCAAAACCCCATCGAGAAATTCAATCAAGACTTCCCGCACCAGGGCTTCTTTGTCTGGAAAATGGCGATAGAAAGTGCCCGTGCCCAAGTCGGCTTTGTCGCAAATCTGTGTGATGTGAATTTCGCGATAGGAGGCTTGATCGAGAAGTTCTGCTATCGCCAGTCGTAAGCGAATTTTTGTGCGGTCGATCTTGCGTAAATCCGCACCAGCTGACAATTGCTGGTGCAGCGCCTGTTGGTAATTATAAATTTTAATCTCAACGTCGGCTGGTTCGGGTATTTTTTTAGTTTGCTTCATAAGGATATTCCCGACTCATTTACGCTCTCTTGTACAGGGATTTTCACGCGCCTGTCGATACGTCGCCGGATGATCGCGTGGCGCCGTTCGTCGATCGGAAACTTCCAGACCAAGATGCCGGACACGGCACTTAACACAGATGGAATACCGAGAAATAGAAATAGGAAACCGAGCTTCGCGGATAGGTCGTTGTCGGACGAAGAGGGATCATAGTTAAACAGATCAAGCCCGATAAACGCAATGCCACCGCCAAGGGCAATGTTTGCTTTGGTGGCCAGCGATTTGATGGCGAAGTAATTGGCCGCGCGGTTTTTGTGCGTGCGCATATGATCAAAATCAATGACATCTCCGAATACAGAAGCTGCAAGAAAGGTTGTGGCAGAACCCGCCGCGCCCGCCAGCGCGACCCAGCCGAAAGCTGGCAGAAAACTGGCATCGCCAGGGCCTAATAAAGCCAGGGGTGGATAGCATATCGTATTGATAATAATGCCGACTGACCAAGCGCGAAGCTTGCCAAACCGTTTCACACTTTTTAACCAAAGCGGCATGGCGACAAAACTCGCAACCACAAAACCCAATAATATGATCGAGAATTTGTCGGGGAGCGCCAAGTAATTCACAACGTATACGAAGGAAAGCGGTAAGAACATGCCTAGGCTAAGACCATTCAACATATAAACGATCAAAAATAATTTCATGGGGCGATTTTGACGTAGGCTTTGGGCAAGCTCTTTGAGACGCGGTCTCGCAGTGTCCAACTTTACCTGGCCATCGGGAGCAAAGAGCACGGCAGAAGCAACACAGATGATGATAAGCACACTGATCGAGGTGGCGTTAAAGGTAATTACCTCAGCACTAAATTCAGTCGTCTCAAAAATTGGTAAAAGCGGTGACGCGAGAAACAAAATGCTCCCAAAATAATAGGCACTGGCGCGATAGGCAAAAATGCGAGAACGCTGAACATAGTCCCGGCTGATCTCGGCTCCCCATGCGTCATAGGGAACGATCATCATGGTCCAACCTAAATAAAGGGCTGCAATCCAACCGAGCAGATAAAGACCACTTGATTGAGTGCCAGGGGTAAATAGGAATTGGATGGAGATAATAGACACAAGCCCACCGGCGATCATCCATGGTTTGCGAGCCCCCAAACGTGACCGGGTTCGGTCGGACCAGACGCCGATAACCGGATCCGTTATGGCGTCAAACAGACGCGCGATGACAATGACCGACCCGATTGTTGCCGGGGCGACACCGGCGTAAGTGGCGTAGAAACCCGGAATAATCATGGCCACGCAATAAAGCAACATGGCGATGGGAATGTCCGGCAAGGCATAGGCGCCAACCCTCGATGGGGCAAGAATGGCCAAAGCTGGGGACTTGTTTGTCACTCTATGTACTTCCTAATTAGCGGTGTTTCGCCGTTTTTAATTGTTTTTGTTGCTGCGCAACGGATTGCAGTGTTGCGCAAAATGAGGTGTGACCGATAAGACGCAGGTCGTCAAAACGCGTCGTAGAGTTGTCCTCTCATACATTTTCTTCTTTCTCATGTCATAAAACTGAAATAGAATTCCGCTTCATAATACAAGCATAAAATCAAATAGGGGTGCGCAAGCATGAAATTCAATAGACAAGTGAGCCTCAGCGTACTGGCTGCGGCAGTAGCGTTTCCAACGGTCGGCTCTGCGGCCCTTGATGAAATAATTGTGACAGCGCAAAAGCGCGAAGAGACATTGCTGAATGTGCCGGTTGCGGTAACAGCAGTAAGGGCGGAAAGCCTTGAAGCTTCCCAAATCCGACAAATTCGCGACCTCCCTCTGCTCGCGCCGTCCCTGAGCGTGGCGCAAGCAGCTTCTTCGGCGCAAACGGTGTTCAGCATTCGTGGTCTTGGAACATCTGGCTTTAACGGTGGGCTTGAACCATCTGTGGGCGTCTTTGTCGATGGCGTTTATCGCAGCCGGCAATCGAGTTCGATTGGTGATTTTCTGGCGGTCGACCGCATTGAAATATTGCGCGGACCTCAAAGCACCCTATTTGGCAAAAACACTCCAGCAGGTGTCATCAGTGTCATCACTAAGAAACCACAATATGAGTTTGGGTACGAAGGTGAAGCCACAATCGCCAATTATGAAAGCCGGATTTTACGTGGAACAGTGACTGGCCCTATCGTCGAAGACAAAGTCGCGTTCAGACTGTCTGGCAATTATAATATGCGCGACGGCTTTATCGATAATCTATTTGATGGCAGCGATGTTAACAACCGAGATCGCTATTCCCTGCGTGGTCAACTTCAGCTTGATCCCAGCGACAACTTGTCGATTCGGATCATTGCCGATTATGAATCGATTGAAGAAAATTGTTGCGCGGCGCCCTTCTTTTTCAACTTTCCTGCCAATGTTGCCGCGCTGACACCGCTCGGCGCGAATTTGCTTCCCGCTATGCCATTTGCACGTCAAGTGAATTTCGATGGTCGATTGTTTACCGATCAAACGAGTGGTGGCGGCTCAGCAGAAATTACTTGGGACCAAGATTGGGGGCGTGTTACCTCAATAACGGCCTATCGTACCTTCGATAATTCTAACGATATTGATGCCGACTTTATCGACCTCGACCTTTCTGGACGGAACTTCAATTCCGGTGAATACGATACCTTCACCCAAGAAATCCGCCTCGAATCAGTGAGTGACAGTATGGTCGATTGGATGGTCGGCGCTTATTACTACAACATGGATCTAGAAACGCACTTCAATTCACCTTATGGGGCTGACTTGCGACCTTTTGCTGATTTGGTTACCGGTGGTGCCGTTGGCCTGCTTGAATTCCTAACGGGCAACGCTCCTGGCACCTTCCTCGCTGCCGGCCAGGGTACGATTGATGAAGTATTCAACCAAAAGACCGAGAGCTATTCCATCTTCGGCCAAGTGGATGTTCACCTGACGGAACAATTAACTGTGACCGGCGGCTTACGCTGGACTAACGAAGAAAAAGAAGTTGATGCGGTCTTCAATATCAATGATCCGTTCTCTGCGCTTGATCTTAACACTCTATTCGGCGGTGCCTTTGGTGGGTTGTCAGTGTTACAATTCTTCCCACCTGCAGCACCCTTCTCACGCACACGGGACGAGGATAATTTCTCCGGGAATGCAATAATCTCCTATCAACTAACACCGAGTGTCAATACTTACGCAAGCTACAGCCGCGGCTATAAGTCAGGCGGGTTTAACCTGTCGTCATCAGCTGCAGCAAGTGGCTTCAGTTTTGAGCCGGAGATCGCTGATGCCTACGAAATCGGTGTGAAGGCGCGTCTGTTTGACGATCAAGTGCAGCTTAACTTGGCGCTGTTCGACCAGACCTTAGAAGACTTCCAAGCCAATGTCTTCAACGGTACATCGTTCCTTTTGAATAATGCCGGTGAATTGAACATCCAAGGTGTCGAATTGGAATCAATGGCGCAGCCGACAGAAAACCTTTTACTGACATTGGGAGTTACCTATCTCGACGCAGAAATCTCCAGCTTTGTCGGCGGCCCTTGCCCGGTCTTTACACCGGCAGCGACCTGCGATCTATCGGGGGCGGACCTTCCCGGTGCACCGGATTGGACGGTTTCATCAACAGCGACCTATACAGTTCCGCTCGGCGCTGGAAAAGATGGATTTATTCGTGGAGAGGTCTATTACCGTGGCGAACGGTTCTTAGGTGGTGATCTTGATCCGAATACGCTGCAAACGGCCTCGACGCTTGTAAACGCCAGCATGGGTGTGGTCGAGTCTGAGAGCGGTCGTTGGGAGATCACCGTTTGGGGCAAAAACCTGACCGAGGAGGAGTTTGCTCAAGGTATCTTTGATTCCGTAGCGCAAGCGGGCAGCTTTAGTGGCTACCCGAACGATCCCCTTACCTTCGGTATCACAGTTCGTCTTCGTCGATAACCTCCCTAAGGTAATTTGAAGGCGCGAGGGAGCGGAAAGTGCGATAAGCGTTTTCCGCTCTTTTCTTTATTTTAATGAGGCACGCCCATGAAACTCTACCAAACCTATCTGTCGCCGTTCCCCACGCGGGTAAGGCTTGTGATTTACGCCAAGGGGCTCAATGTTGAAATCATTGAACCGAGTGGGTTTCATGGATCGACGGATGGCAAAGGCGAATACCTTGACGTAAATCCAATTGGCCGGGTTCCGGCTTTGGTTTTGGACGATGGCCGGGCGTTGCCTGAATCTGAAACCATATGCGAATATTTGGAAGATCAATTTCCCGAGCCGAGCCTGCGCCCGGAAGATCCGTTTGATCTGGCGCAAGTGCGGCTTCTAACTCGCATCTCTGACATTTACATTGTCATGGCCATGGTGCCCTTATTCAACCAAGCCGGACTTCCCGGTAAAGCGCGCAGCAACGAAGTGATCAATGCCGCCATGGGTGAGATTGAAAAGTCACTTGCATTCCTCGAGGAATATATCGGTAAGGATGGTTACGCCTTTGGCAGCAGTCTCACACAAGCCGATGGCGCGCTCATCCCGATACTGATGTTAATCACCGAGTGGGCCCCACGACTTTTCCGGGTTGAAGATCTGCTGGAGAAATTCCCGAAAACAAAAGCCTATTGGCAGGCCATTCAACATGATGATATTGCGAAACGCGTCATCGCCGAAACACGCGACGCAGTTGCACAGCGACAGGTAAAACGTGAAGATGATGGGATGAGCTGAAATATCGAAATCAACGGGAGAAACTATTGACCAAACGCAGTATTTTCAAATGGACAATGATTGGCGTTGTTACCCTGGTTATTTCTGCAATTGCTATTCCTTATGTTTGGGTATTGGCGAACGAGAAACCCTTTGACGATAGGGCGCGCGCGCTTGCGCCGGGGAAATTTGTCGAGTTGACAAGTGGCAAGCTTCATTACTTGTGGGTCGAGCCTGCACCCGAAAATGCCAATGACGAAACTATCGTCATGCTTCATGGTCTCTATCTGCCCAATTTCGTGTTTAAGCAAAACGCGGAAGCACTAGCTGGTGCTGGATACCGGGTTCTCTTGCTCGATCATTTCGGCCATGGGTTTTCTGATCGCCCGCGTGAGAATTATGATTCAGTCTTTTTTGTTCGCGAGGTCAGCGAATTGCTTGATGCTGTTGGCGTGGACACACCGGTCTATCTCGCCGGTCAATCTATGGGCGGCATGATTGCAACGCATTTTGCGACCGCCCATCCAGAGCGCGTCAAAGCCCTATTGTTGATGGTTCCGGCCGGGCTCAGACTTACCGGAAGTGATGATGACTTTATGTCGAACACCCTACGTATTCCCATTATTGGTGATTGGGTTTGGACGGTCGTAGTGCGGCGCTTGTTATTAACACCGCAACCTATTTGCGAGACCTGTGGTGAGGGTCGGCTGGTTGGAAACTTCTATCTGCAATCGTAGTATCGCGGTTATTTTCCCGCTATGCTGAACATTCTTCGACATCTGCCTATGCGCTATCAAGATAAAACCTATCAATCGTTGGAGAATGGAGGTATCGCGACGCTGGCGATATTTGCCGATGGTGACGATACCGTGCATATCGACAGTGCTGAAGTTTTGGCGTCACTCGTGTCGAATGCAAAGATTGTCGTCATCGAAAGTTCTGGTCACGGTGTTAATTTCCGTAGGTATAAGGAGGTGAATTCTGAGATTCTTTCTTTCATAGACAATCTCGCGAGTGATAATGAAACTGAAAACATTGCACGCTGATATGTTTTACGATACGCCAGACTTCACGCGACAATCGTTTCTTCATGAAAGGTTGTCCTCTAATTTATTCCACATACGGAAATTTTCGATGCTGTTGACACAGCCGAAAGCCAAATTGTGAAAGTTGGTTGATGATCTAGGCCGTGAACCGCTCATATCTGTGATGAAGTCTGCCAGCCGGAGAAACAGGAGCGACTTTGCCGGAGCTTGACAGACTTTAGCGATGAACAGGACAGTTCTTCAGTAGGGAGATGCGTTCGACTTGTATTGTAATAGTAGGCATACGATCTAAGAACTCGCGACAAATGACACTCTCCCAGAATAGACGTGATCCAAACATTCGGACAACCGTCTCTGGTTTCACCATCCGGGTCGAAGCGAGGATCTCTGGGAGAATGCGATAGAGCCAAGCGAAGATCAGTCGGCCAGTCCTTTGTGATACCGGCCGCTTAGACGCCTTTCTTTGACGAACGATCAATTGCTGTCGCAACGCTAGAGTCTCCAATAGCGGAGCCTGGCGACTCTTGAGTATGTTCACGAGAAAGACAGTGGTGACGTTCCATATGGTTGGCAATCAGTGAGCTTATGGCGATGCGTCGATCCCGGAGAATCTCCGGGCGGACAGGGTTTTCGGAAAGCACAGGTCCTTTGGATCTCTCGTCAAATTGACCAACATCTTGTTATCAGGCAACCGGATACAGGTGATGGTGGGTGTCACTGCCACGAGAAACTCAATGGGATCCGTTAATTCGTGAATTATGCACACGGAGTAAAATGGCATTGCTGTAGAATTTTGACATGGCTCATGCTGCGGTTCTGTCCTATCGACAATCGCAAGTCCAATACTGATTGAGTGGGAAAGAAACATAGCCTGAGTATGATATTCAGAACGGTTGAATATTTTTCAAAATAGCGTGAACACGGAGTAACAGAGAAAATGGTAGTCAACTATCACGTATTCGCCTCAATAAGTTGCAATATTTGCTTTTCCGAAAACAGGTTTAGACTGAATCGACAAGTATTTTTGTGTAGTGTGATATGATTGACCGTTGCCAAACTTGAGTGTTAGCGTAGTGGAAATCCTAGATATCGTTTTCACCTGAAAGGCAAAAACAATGACCGCCGATTTGTCCAGACGCAGCGTGATCATCAGTGGGCTCTCTTTTAGCCTACTTGGTGCGTCGCCGCACAAAATGTTTGGACCCGGAGGAACCGCACACGCATCTG
>JAJFIN010000293.1 GCA_021774955.1 Alphaproteobacteria bacterium
GGCACTGAGATGGTGATGCCTGGCGACAACATCGCTATGGATGTCGAGCTGCACAACAAGGTCGCTATGGACCAAGGTCTGCGGTTTGCGATCCGCGAAAACCCATTTTTGTGAGCTTTTGAGCCACTTCAAATCCGGGGAAGTCTTTTTCGACGATGAAAGCGGATATGCCTTTTGCACCGCGGTCTTTGTCAGTCTTGGCATAGACGAGCAACACATCGGCAATCGGGCCATTGGTGATAAACAGCTTTGAGCCGTTAAGCACGTAATGATCGCCGTCGCGCTTGGCCGTTGCGCGCATGGAACCGAGCGCGTCAGAACCTGCACCTGGTTCGGTGAGCCCAAGGGCACCTACTTTTTCACCTGAGCATAATCCGGGTAGATATCTTCGCCGTAAGTCTTCATTGGCGTTTCGATAGATATTATTGAGACAAAGATTTTCATGCGCGATCCAGCTCAAGGACAGAGCGTGGTTCCAGCGGGCGATCGCTTGCACGATCAAACCACTGGTAAAAACGTCCATGCCGACGCCGCCATATTCCTCTGGAACACTGATGCCGAAAAAGCCCATCTCGCCGAGTTTCGGAAATGCGTCGTCCGGCCACCATTCTTCATTATCCATTCGCTCAGCCAGCGGATAAAGTTCATTGCGTGAATAGCGATCTGCCAGATCAAGCATCTCTTGCTGTTCGTCGGAAAGATCGAATGACGGCAGGCCTGCCGTCCGATTTGAAGCCGTCTCGCTCACGTCTCTCTCCTTGGGTTTGGTGGCACGTTGCGTCGCAGACTAGGCGTTGCGGCCCGGGGTTTCAATGGCGCTAGATGGCATGTTGGTGAATATAGTTCATTATTGGATAAATGACCAGAAATATGTAAGAAAGTCGCAATTTATCGATCTATTGTCTCTCAATATTTCTTGCTATTCAAATATTAATGAATTAGGTTCAATAATCTATATGCTGGTGATCCAGCGCGAAAGGCAGCCCTATGTCCCAATCGGTTCTTGTTGAGCAACGTGGCCCGGTTCAATGGATTGCGATCAATCGACCGGATAGGCGCAATGCCCTGAATGAAGGTGTGATTAACGGCATTTATGACGGTGTTGAGGCGGCGGAGACCAATCCGGAAGTGTGCGCCATCGTCCTGACTGGTGTCGGCGACAAAGCTTTTTGTGCCGGCGGCGACCTTAAGCTCGATTCAGATTCGCCTTTCATCGCTGATCCGTCAGACCCGACCAATTTCGTTATTCGATTGTTTAAGCGTCTTGAGGTGTGTCGCTTGCCGGTCGTGGCCCGGGTCAATGGCCATGCCCTTGCTGGCGGGCTGGGACTGTTATGTGCCTGCGATATGGCCATCGCCTCAGAAGACGCGCTATTCGGCACACCGGAAAGTGGCATTGGTCTCTACCCAATGATGATCATGCCTTATCTGCAGCGGGTGTTACCGCGGCGCAAGTTCATGGAGATGTGTGTCACCGGCGAGCCCTTCACCGCTGACGAAGCCCTCAGAATGGACCTCATTAATTATGTCGTTCCGGTTGATGAACTCGACAAAAAGGTCTCATGGTTTTTGAACCGTATCGTGAATAAATCACCGACCGCCATCCGTCTTGGCAAGCAGGCCTTCCATGCCATGCAAGATATGGCAATCGATGACGCCTTTGAGTATGCCCAGCTGATGTTGCCGATGATGGCGCAAACCGAAGATGCCAAAGAGGGCTTTGCTGCTTTTCGTGAAAAGCGCAAACCTAAATGGACCGGGCGCTAAGGGGATGGGTGCGCAATGACAGCGGTTGCAAATAAGAAGCGCTCTGTGCGCCTGCCGCGTGAACGCCGGATGGCGGATATTATGGCAGCCGCACGTGAGATTTTTTGTGACAAAGGGTATGGCGATGCCTCGATCACTGAAATCGCCGCCCGCGCGCAGGTCGTTGAGGGCACGATCTATACCTATTTCGAAAACAAGCAGGACTTGCTCGTCAAAGTCTTAGAGCAGTGGTACGAAGGCATGTTGAGCGATTACGATCAGCATGTAGCGGGTATAGCCGGTACGCGTAATCGTTTGCGCTATATGATCTGGCGGCATTTGAAAACAGTTCACTCCGAGCCACGTCTATGCCGGCTGGTCTTCCGCGAAATCCGCACCAGCGCCGATTATCATCACTCTCCGATCTTTCAACTGAATAAAAAGTATACCGATCTCACCATGCAGATCGTTGAGGAAGGCATTGAAAGCGGTGAGTTTCCCTCAGACATCCCCGTGAAGCTCGTGCGCGATATGGTCTATGGCGGCATTGAGCATCACACCTGGAATTATGTTGAAGGCGATGGTGACTTCGACGTTGACCGCATTGCCGATACCATCACCGATATTATTTATCGCGGAATTTCATCTACGTCTCAAAGGCCAAAAGAAGAAACGCCGGTCACCCGTTTGGATGGATTGGCCGCACGCCTGGAAAACATTGCTGAGGCACTTGAAGCGTCAACCGGATAGGGTGGATAGAGGAAGAAAATGACCAGCAAAGACATCAACTTGAAACGCGTTCTCGTTGCTAATCGTGGCGAGATCGCCTGCCGTATCTTTCGCACCGTTCATAAATTGGGCCTCACCGCCATCGCTGTCTACCATCACGAAGACCGCAATGCCCGTCACGTGGAAGAAGCCGATGAAGCTTATGAACTGACTGGTGATACGTCGACGGCTGCCTATCTCGATGCCGCGCAAATCGTTGAGATCTGCCGTGTGGAAAAAATCTCTGCGGTTCACCCGGGTTACGGATTTCTCGCTGAGAACGCAGACTTTGCAGAACGTTTGGCGCAAGCGGGGATCGCTTTTATCGGCCCTGAAGCCGAGGTCATTCGCACCATGGGTGACAAAATCGCGGCCCGCGCTTTTGTCACCAAACACAATGTGCCGGTAGCGCCTTCCGTCACGCAAACCGATGATTTGGATGCTTTTCTTGCGGACGCCGCAAAGCTCACCTTTCCGGTTTTGATAAAAGCGGCAGCCGGTGGCGGTGGCAAAGGCATGAACATTGTTCGAAAGCCCGACGAGCTTGCGGAGCAAGCGCGACTGTCCGCTGGCGAAGCAGAGCGCTATTTTGCTGATGGCCGCATCTATGCCGAGCGCTATGTCGAGCAACCACGTCACATCGAAGTGCAGGTACTGGGTGACGGCGCGGGCAATGCGATCCATCTTTTCGAGCGCGAATGCTCAATCCAGCGCCGCTTCCAAAAGATCATTGAAGAAGCACCAGCGCCCAACTTGCCCAAAAAACTACGAGATAAAATCTGCGCGACAGCGGTCAAGATCGCGAGTGCCTCCAAATATCGAAATGCTGGAACCGTTGAATTCATTCTCGCACCCGATGGCGAATTTTATTTTCTCGAAATGAACACCCGTCTTCAGGTCGAACATCCGATAACGGAACTTATTACCGGCATTGATCTGGTCGAGGAGCAACTGCGTATCGCTGATGGCCAGAGTCTGCGATACAAACAGCAAGACATTAAAGCCTCAGGGCACGCCATTGAGTGCCGGATCTGCGCAGAAGAACCGGACCGGGATTTCATGCCTGCAACCGGGACAATCCATTTACTGCGCGCGCCAGAGGGCGAGGCCATCCGTTTTGATAGCGGTGTTCATGAAGGCCTTGAGGTGACAGCGTCATTTGATCCCATGCTCGCCAAGCTCATCGTCGATGGCGAAACTCGCGAACAGGCGATCGCGCGAGCCATTGAGGCTTTACATGCACTGATCATCTTGGGCGTCGAGAGCAACACAAACTATCTCGCGCGCGTATTGGCTCACGCTCAATTTGCTGCCGAAGAAATCCACACTGGTTTTGTCGTCGATTACGCCGATGACTTGGTGCTGCCGCCACTGGACGATGACATGCTGAGTGCCGTGCTCGGCACTGCGGCCTTGGCGCTGCCGGAGTTTCGGCGCGCGGCATTTGAAATGCCCGAGCCCTATGCCTCTATTGGCGAATGGAGGAATTAGACCATGACCATGCAGTTAAAACTGGATGACGGCATTCACGATTTACGCATTGTCGTGCGCAAGCCAGCCCTCATCGCCAGCCTCGGGGATCACACTTTCGAGTTGGAAGAGTTGGAGGCAGATCACGGCCCCGATCATTGTGCGGTTACGCTGTGCGTAGGCGATCATAAAGTACAAGCCTGGCGCTATGTCGATGGCGACAGGGTGTTCCTGCATATAGGTGGACGAACTTTCACGGTTGATTATGTTGATCCGGTGATTGCCGCTGAAGAAGTGGGTGAGGCTGGCAATATCATCAAAGCGCCGATGCCGGGCATTGTCGTCGATGTTCATCTGGAAGCCGGTGCGCCGGTCACCACCGGCACGGCCATCCTCACTGTTGAAAGCATGAAGCTGCAATCGACCATCATTGCCCCGCGCGATGGTCATGTCGAAGCCATTCTGGTCGCTCCCGGAGAAGCCTTTGAGCGCGACGCGGTCCTTGCCACCTTATCCGCCGATGAAGAAACCAAATAAACCGAACACGGAATAAAAGCATGCCCAGATTGAGATCGACAATCGATGTAAAC
Source organism: Alphaproteobacteria bacterium (assembly GCA_021774955.1). Taxonomy (GTDB): domain Bacteria; phylum Pseudomonadota; class Alphaproteobacteria; order M2410; family M2410; genus JAJFIN01. Next base: position 4,575 of record JAJFIN010000293.1, read on the forward strand.
TCAGAGGATTTCCGCCGCAATTATGCGCACAACAAAAACCTGTTGGCGGAGTTTCGCGAAAAGCAAGAGGCCGCGCGCCACATTCGCCCCCAACGCGACTTCGACCGCCTCGAACGTCAAGGCAAGATGTTGCCGCGCGAGCGCCTGCATAAATTGCTTGATCCGGGAACACCGTTCCTAGAGTTTTCATCGCTGGCCGCCAACATGGCCTATGACGGCGATGCGCCGGGTGCAAGCTGCATTACCGGCATCGGTATTGTTAGTGGCCGCGAAGTCATCATTCATGCCGGTGACAGCACGGTCAAAGGTGGCGCTTGGTATCCGCTCACGATCAAGAAGATTGTCCGCTGTCTTGATGTCGCTATCGAAAATCATTTGCCGGTCATTCATCTCTGTGACAGTGCTGGTGGGTTCCTGCCGCTGCAGTCAGAATTTTTCCCCGACAAACATTCCGCCGGTCGGATCTTCCGCAATCAGGCCATGCTCTCGAAAATGGGTATCAAACAATTATCATTGGTCTTCGGTCATTGCACCGCGGGTGGCGCTTATGTACCCGCGCTCAGCGATTACAATGTCATCGTGCGCGGCACCGGCGCGGTATTTCTCGGTGGCCCTCCGCTTGTAAAAGCCGCCACCGGCGAGGAAGTGACCGTTGATGAACTGGGCGGTGCCGATGTCCACACCTCGGTCAGTGGTGTTTGTGATTACCCGGCCAACACTGAGGAAGAGGCAATTGCCATTGGTCGCGAAATCGTTTCGCAATGGAACCCATCTGCCAAATGGGCCGCTCAATGCGATACACCGGAAGAGCCTTATTATGATCCCGACGATCTCTACGGCATCATCCCTGACGATATAAAAAAGGGATTTGATATGCGCGAGGTCATCGCGCGCATCTTTGATGGCAGTCACTTCCACGAATATCAACCCGCCTATGGCACAACGCTCATCTGCGGTTACGCCAATATTTGGGGATATAAAATCGGTATTCTCGCCAACAATGGCGTGCTCTTCAATGACAGCGCGCTAAAGGGCGCGCATTTCATTGAATTGTGCAATCAGAATTCAACACCCATTGTCTTCCTACAGAATATCACCGGCTATATGATCGGTAAGGAATATGAAGCACGCGGGATCGCCAAGAACGGCGCTAAAATGATCATGGCTCAGGTCGGTAGCCATGTTCCCAAATTCACCATCATGTGTCACGGCTCTTTTGGTGCGGGCAATTACGGCATGTGCGGGCGTGCCTATGATGCCCGGCTTCTGTTCTCTTGGCCTAACCATCAGATCGCGGTTATGGGTGGTGAGCAAGCGGCCAACACTTTGGCTGAAGTGAAGATCCGGCAAATGGAACGCAATGGCGAGACCGTGGACCCTCAACTGATTGAGCAACTCAAACAGGATACGTTAGAGGGTTATCTGGAACAGACCAGTGCTTATTATTCGACGTCAGAGCTTTGGGACGACGGTCTGATCAGCCCGACGGATACGCGTAATACGCTCGGCGTTGCCATCTCAGCTTCACTCAACGCGCCGCTCGGCGATCCAGGCTACGGCGTCTATAGATTCTGAATAATCCCGCTCAATCATTTCCGCCGAGTTTGTCGCCGAGATAATGGTAGGTCACTTTTGTATCCGGATGGCGCGGTTCTATCTCTTCGTAGATCCGTTGGTATTCCGTGTGCAAAATGCGCCACGCGCCGTCCTCGAAAGTGTACTTGTCATAATAAATCGCCGAGCCGCGTAAGGTTGTGTTTTCTTCAAGGCTGATAAAAATGTCCTGAAGGTACCATTTGCCTTCAGCCGACTTTTTGTCATGAACCGCGATCTCCGGGTGATGACCGTGATGCATCCCGATCGCTTTGGGATGAAAGCTCTGCTTCATGAAATCGACGACCT
>JAJFIN010000294.1 GCA_021774955.1 Alphaproteobacteria bacterium
CCGGTTTTACCGGCCATTGGCCGGCCATCGTCGAGGCGGGCTTTGCGTCCGGTTCCTTCCGTTACTGCTGTCATCAGCATTTTGTTTAGTTGACCCACGTGTCTACTGTCGATGACCCGCCCGGGACCGATCCCTTGGCGCTCATAAAGAACCTCGCCGGACTTTGTGCTGACGCGAGAAATGGCGTGCGGGAAAACACCGCGGCCGCCATTTGCGAAAGGAACGTAGGCTGAGGTGAGTTCCATCAAACTCATCTCGACGGTCCCTAACGGGAGCGACCGAATGGGCGGCAGGTCGGAGCGGATGCCAACACGGTGGGCGGTCGCCGCGACTTTCGAGCGGCCTACCGATTCTGTTAATTGTACCGCAATGGTGTTGACCGAGCGCGCTAAAGCGTTCTCAAGCGATATGCGCCCCACATAAGTGTCTGAATAGTTCGTAGGCTGCCAATTGCCGATAGAAATGGGCTCATCATACAAGGTGTCATGAGGTGACCAACCATTTTCAAGAGCTGCCAAATAAACAAAGGGTTTAAAGGCAGAACCAGGCTGCCGACGTGATTGCACCACACGATTAAATTGGCTCGTCCGATAGGACCTTCCTCCGACCATGGCGCGGACACTGCCCTCAGGACTAAACGCGACAAACGATCCTTGGCCGACATTGCGCGCCTGACCCATTTCCGCTAATCCGAAGTTCAAGGCGTTTTCTGCCGCCCGCTGCAGCGTGAGATCAAGCGTCGTTTCGATTATGATATCTTCGCTGACTTCACCAACATATCCGCCCGCTTGACCGATGACCCAATCGACGAAGTAATGAATATCAGGCGTTGCTCCTGGATCCGCCAAGCGTGGCATCGACAAGCTGGCGCTGGCATGGGTCTGCGCGTCGATTTTTCCCGACGCCACCATTGCGGCCAGAACGATTTCAGCGCGCGCTTGAGCGCGGGCCAGATTATTGGTCGGCGCAAACCGCGACGGCGCCTTCAACAACCCGGCCAAGATAGCTGCTTCCGGCAACGTCAAACCATCAGCGGATTTGCCAAAATAGCGTTGAGACGCCGCTTCAATGCCGTAGGTTCCGGCGCCCATATAGACCCGGTTTAAATAGAGTTCGAGTATTTCACGTTTGGTGAAGCGCCATTCCAACCAGACAGCAAGCAGGGCTTCTTGCGCCTTCCGACGGATGGTGCGCTCTGGCGTTAAGAATAGGTTCTTGGCGAGTTGTTGGGAAATGGTTGAGCCGCCCTGAACGACGCGGCCTGCGCGCAGATTAACAATCGCGGCGCGCGATAGTCCAATGGGGTCAATGCCGGGATGCCAATAGAACCGACGATCTTCAATGGCGACCACGGCTGCTGGAACATAAGCCGGCAAAGCATCCAAGCTCACCGTTTGACCTTGGGACAAACCGCGCGTAGCTAGCACCTGCCCTTGATTATCAACGATAGTGATACTTGGTGTCGTTTCAACTTGCCAAATACCCTCTGTCGGCGGAAGATTATAGGAGATATAGCTGACGGCGAGCAGTAAACCGATCAATGACCAAGCAGCAATCCGAAAGATACGCGGACGCCATAGACCATTGGGGAATAAACGCCCGACCATCGACACATGATTCTTTCGCCGATTGACCCGCTTTCGAGACCCTCCCCGGTTTGAAGCCCGCTTCGATTGCACGCGGGCGCGACCCGACGTTGCCGATGGGCGACGGCGTTGATTTGATTGGTTGGACTTCGGGGCGTCAGGGTTTGGTTTGCGCGTTTGCACCTTTGTTTGCGGCCGCTTTTTTGATGTTTTCTTCGAGCTTTTGCGCGTCGTTTTTCGCTGCCCCCCGCGCACGGGATGGGACGGTCGCTTGTTTGATGATGAACCGGAAGAGCGCGGGCTCATAGTAAACCTATATTAACCTTGTGATAACCAATGTTTACGGGCGGTTCGGTTAATACGATATGAAGATTGCGGGATTTCAGGCGCCCTCTTGTATGTGGCCGATATTGTCTTCCCAATTCTGGCCGTCGAAGGGTTTTATTGTGATAGACCCGATCGTTTCAGGGGCGAGACAATTAGCGTTGACGCTTATTCCGTCTGGGTGAGAGCGCGGTATGTAGAATGGTTTGACGCCGCAATGTTTGCAGAAAGTGTGTTTGGCGACACCGGTCCCAAAAGTATAGGTGGTCAAGGCGTCTGAACCTTGAAGCAAATGAAATGCGGTGTTTTCTACAATCAGATGAACAACGCCCGTCTTTATACAGATCGAGCAATTACACTGAATGAGCTCTAAGTCTTTTGGTGCGGTTACTTCAAAGCCCACCGCGCCACAATGACAGCCGCCCCTATGGGTTACAGAAGTGATCATATACCTCGTTGATTTTGTTTTACGCGGCGCGCAAGTGTTTTTCCGCAATGGTTCTGCGCTGCTCTTCTTCAGGCCAATTTTCCAACGCATCCTGATAAAGCGCAGGCGGTTTGATATTCAATTCGGTGCGCACTTGGTCTAGCGGGAGAGCCAGCTTTTCTTCCCAACGAACCGAGGGAAGCCATGTGGCTGCTTCGCTATGCTCACGGCCTTCTTGAACACACTCTCGGACAAATCCATCTTTCGTCAAACGTTGATCGTTTCGCACGCCAACGGCAACGATAAATCCAACGCCTCGGTTCCGCGTCTGGACATGGGAAAACGAAAGTAAGCACAATTCGCCGAAGGGGTCGCGACCATAGCCGGTAACCACATGCCAAAGATCGTGCGTGTCCCTTAATCGGAGACCAAACCATTCTGTGTCGGGATTATCTGGTTCCCGCCGCGGCGCCTCCTCGCTGGCTTCTTGCAACCCTTGTGCTGATATCCCTTCCGATTCAACAAAATTCAGATAGATCCGACCGAGACTCCCTTCCGGCATTGCCCGCAATTTTTCTTTGTCGCTCAAGACGGAACAGATATCCGGTTTGTCGTTTAACAATTGCTGACCACCGGTTTCCGACTTCAAACGCGCAACTGCGCGCTTGGCGCTTTCTCCCTGGAGGGCATTAATAATCTTGAAGACTTCACCGGTTGCTTCCGGATCGCGCAATAATTTCTGCATCGACTGCCAAGCGACAAAGGGCCGAATGCGGTTCGCGCCAAATAAATCATTAAAGATGTTAATCATAGCATCCTCCCTAGAGCACCGCTCAGTGTTATGGAATCACTTGCGATGCTCTATGTTCTCAGTGGTCGCGCCGTCTAAGCGCAAACCGCTTACACTTTTGCACACGGCGCTCTAGAGGCCATATTTTTGCTTTGTTTATAAGCATAATGTGTCACTCCTAGATGGAATTTTAAAGGTCGTCTGTAACAATCGGGATAACTTTGGTCGGTTTTTTTGCCTCATTTTTGCCATTATTGATCGCTTGCTCTGTTATGACCCTCAATTCTAATGTCCTGCAAACTTATCTTGGATGAGAATTATGTTCCGGGCTCTCGTAGTTTTATTGATGTTGCTGCCGTCTGCGGCAAATGCTGCGTGCCCGAGGCCGCCTCACGGACCCGTTCCGCCACGGCCGGGCTGGTGCAAAGGCGAATGGAAGCTAGTGTTAAACTGCAACAAAGATTGCGAGTGCCATTGGGAACCCATCTGCGTTGGCCGCTTCCGACATCACAGCCTGTTCCAAACAGATGCCGATGCTTTTGTGCAATATGCTCTCGCGGCAAAGACTGAAAAGAGCTGCACAAATGACGGCGCTCAATCCAGCACCCCAACATCGTAATATCTGATTAGTTCAGGCTCTAACGTTTTTCTTTGTCGCGTTTCCGGACGGATAACCGGTATCCACTTATCCTGGAAACGCTCTAGACATCCAGATTGGCAACCGACAAAGCATTCTGCTGAATGAAATCACGCCTCGGTTCAACAACATCTCCCATCAGTTTTGAGAAGATGTCATCGGCGGTGTCAACTTGGTCGATCTTTACTTGTAACAGCGATCGTTCGTTTGAATCGAGCGTTGTCTCCCATAATTGATTGGGATTCATTTCCCCCAATCCTTTATATCGTTGCAAGGTTATGCCTTTTTGACCAGCTTCAAACACCGCGTCCAGCAATTGCGATGGTGAGCGTATGAATTTTTCATCTTGCCCTTTATGCCACGCAGCAGCCTTGACATATGCCGCTTGAAGATCGCTAGTCATGGCATTCAGTTTGCGGGCGTCGGATGATTCAATGAGCGGGCCATCAATAATGCATACCTCTTTAACGCCCCTCAGCTCACGGATAAACTTCAGCCCGCCGTCGACAGTCGGCTCGCCCTGCCAGCCTTTTTCAAATTCACCCGCCATCAAGTCCAACCGCCTCGCAATGTAGGCGGCTGCCTCCGTTGCTTGTTCCTCATTGCTCAAGGCTTCGGGGTCTAGGGCGCCAGCAATAGCGGCTTGCTCGACGATGAACTTTGGATATTTGTGAGACAGATTGTCCAAAATGGCCGTCACTTTACGGGCCTCAAGCACGAGCGACTTGAGATCTTCTCCACCTCGCTGAGATCCGTCGTGGAGCGTTAGTATGGCGTCATTAGTGCCTGTATCGATGAGATAATCTTCATGAGCGCGCTCGTCTTTGAGGTAGATCTCTGAGCTGCCACGTTTGACTTTGTATAATGGAGGTTGCGCGATGTAGAGGTAGCCACGTTCAATAATTTCCGGCATTTGGCGATAAAAAAGTGTGAGCAACAATGTGCGGATGTGAGCTCCATCGACATCGGCATCGGTCATGATAATGATCTTGTGATAGCGCAGTTTATCGATGTTGAAATCGTCTCTGCCGACACCGGCACCCAAGGCGGTGATCAAAGCAACAATGTCATTTGATGCCAGCATTTTGTCAAAGCGGGCGCGCTCGACGTTCAAGATTTTACCTCGAAGAGGCAAAATGGCTTGATTGTGCCGATTGCGCGCTTGCTTTGCAGAGCCGCCAGCTGAATCACCCTCAACGATAAACAGTTCAGATTTTGCCGGATCGCGCTCCTGGCAATCGGCAAGCTTGCCGGGCAGGCTCGACATTTCAAGCGCGCCTTTGCGGCGGGTTAATTCACGGGCCTTGCGCGCGGCTTCGCGAGCGGCAGCGGCCTCTACGACCTTGCTAACAATCGATTTTGCCAGGGCTGGGTTTTCCTCAAACCATTGACTGAGGGATTGATTGACAACGCCTTCGACAATCGGGCGGACCTCAGAAGAGACAAGTTTGTCTTTTGTCTGCGAGCTGAATTTTGGATCTGGTACTTTTACCGACAAGACGCAAGTGAGCCCTTCACGACAATCGTCCCCGGTGAGAGAGACTTTCTCTCTTTTAGCAAGGCCGCTCGAGTTCGCGTAGCCATTGACCACGCGGGTCAAAGCACCGCGCAGACCAGCCAAATGAGTGCCGCCATCGCGTTGGGGAATGTTGTTGGTAAAACACAGAACATTTTCGTGGTAGCCATCATTCCACCACAAGGCGACATCGACGGTGACCTCTTCTTTTTCGACGGAAAACGTGATCGGTTTTTCAATCAGCGGATTTTTGGTCCGATCCAAATATCTGACGAAAGCCTCAAGACCACCCTCATAATAAAGCTCAACTTCCTTCGGTTCGACACTGCGATAATCTGAAAGTTCAATCTTTACACCTGAATTCAGAAAGGCGAGCTCACGCAACCTATGTTCCAAAGTTTCGAATACAAACTCAATGTTGGTGAAAGTGCCGTCAGATGGTTTGAAGGTAAGTTCGGTTCCCTTTTTCCCATCAGCCTCACCAACTACCGCGAGCGGCGCCACCGGCTCGCCGTGTTCGAATTTCATTTCGTGTTGTTTGCCACCGCGCCAAATGCGCAATTCAAGTTCCTCAGAAAGCGCATTCACCACCGAGACACCGACACCATGAAGCCCGCCTGAAACCTTGTATGAATTTTGGTCGAATTTGCCGCCGGCATGAAGCTGGGTCATGATGACTTCTGCGGCGGAAACGCCTTCTTCTGAATGAATTTCGGTGGGAATCCCGCGACCATTATCAGCCACGGTTACCGAGTCATCGGGATTAAGTTTCACTGTCACGGTATCGCAATGACCCGCCAAGGCCTCGTCAATGGCATTATCGACGACCTCATAGACCATATGGTGCAAGCCCGAGCCATCGTCAGTATCGCCGATATACATGCCGGGGCGTTTGCGCACAGCATCAAGGCCTTTTAGGACCTTGATCGAATCTGCACCATATTCATCGTCCGTCGTACTGTTTGGACTCACGTCGTTTGCCATTCACTAAACTCCTGTGCCTTTTGGCACTTGATTCATCTCTTCAGTTTACCACGTCTCGGCTGGTTTTGGGCTCGGAATTATACGCCCTGGCTCAACTAAAAAATACTGCGCCTTGTCACCAAATCCGCGAAACAAAGCGGCATCTGTCCCGGTCATCCACGCTTGCAGGCCCATCGCACTAATGGCCCTGAATAATGCGTTGCGCCGCTCTTCATCGAGATGGGCGGCTATTTCATCTAGTAGCAAAATCGGTGCTACGCCACTTTCACGCGCCCGCCTTAAACGCGCATTGGCCAATACCAACGAAATCAACAAAGCCTTCTGCTCTCCGGTCGAGCACGCCTTGGCAGGCATGGATTTGGCACGGTGTTCGGCCGCTAAATCTGTACGATGCGGCCCAAACAATGCCCGGCCTGCCGAAAGATCCTGCGGGCGGTTTGCTTTGAGTTGTTCGATGTAAAAGTCTTCAACCTCGAGGGCAGAAGCCTCCGACCTTAGCCTGTCTTCTAGGCTGCCGTCCAACGACAAATTAGCCCGTGGGAACAGGTCATGATCGCTCGACGGTCGATCGATCTCTTGTGTGAGGTGGGCTACGAATTGAACTCGCGCGGCGGCAACTGCCACCGCGTTTTCGGCAATCGTGAGTTCCAAACTATTCAACCAGCTATCGTCTGCGGCGCCACTTTCCAAAACTTTTTGCCGGTCCCGGAGCGCTTTTTCAAAGGCATTGACCCGACTAGAATGACTGGGATCATGTCCGTAAATCAAGCGATCAAGAAATCGCCGTCGGGCAGAAGCTCCGTCAACAAACAATCGATCAAGAGCGGGGGTCAGCCAGACCACAGCAAAATGCTCGGCAAGGGCGCTGGGCCCGGGCTTCGGTGTGCCGTCCACGCGAACCACGCGTTTTGCCTCGCCGCTTGAGGCTATGTCAAAGCCGGTGCCTAAAACATGTTCACTATTGGTATCAGAAACCTTTGCTGACACAGCCCAGCGAACCGGATGAGAATTGGTGTGCCCTACACCGGGGGCGCGGTGACCGATCTCATCGAAGGGCGCGCTGCGAAGACCGCGACCCGGGGCCAGCAGTGAAATCGCCTCAAGTAGGTTGGTTTTGCCAGCACCATTTGCGCCAATGAGGACAACAGGCCTGTCGTCAGTCTCAATCGTCGCTTCGCCGTAGGAACGAAACGCATCCAACATGAGACGATGAATGGACAGATTGGCCATGTTTTTCATTCATTTTCGGCGCATTTGGCACATTTGGAAATCACACCACCTGCAGCGACGCCCAAGCATCGCACCCCAAGATTAGTGGTGGTATTTGCGCATTAGACCCTCATGGGCATGAGAACATAAAGCGAGGTGTTGTCGCCCATGTCGCGGATGATTGTGGGAGACCCAGAATCAGCAAAGAGAAACTGGGCTTCATCACCATCTAGTTGCCCCATGACGTCCAGTAGATAGCGGGCGTTAAATCCAATCTCAATCGGATCCGCATTAAACTCAACCAGCAACTCTTCTGAAGCATTGCCGCTTTCAGGATTGGTCACGGCAAGGTCGAGCCGATCCCGGTCCAAATTTATTTTTACGGCGCGCGACTTTTCAGTAGAGATTGTTGAGACCCGATCGACGGCTTGGGCAAACTCCTTGCCGTTGATGTTCAAGACTTTGTCATTGCCTTCGGGAATGACCCGTTGGTAATCGGGAAAAGTGCCATCAATCAATTTGGAGGTTAAGATCACGCCATCAAATTCAAATCTGATCTTAGAATCCGACACGCCAATTTCGACCACACCTTCAGAGTTCTCAATCAAGCGACTGAGCTCGACGACCGTTTTGCGTGGCACAATAATGTTCGGCATGCCACTTGCGCCTTTTGGAGCGGGTAACTCCACGCGCGCCAGCCGATGACCATCGGTTGCCACCGCGCGCATGCGTTCCGGTCCATCGGCCGCATCGGTCACGTGGAAGTAGATGCCATTCAGATAATACCGGGTTTCTTCTGTCGAGATCGCGAACTTAGACTTTTCGATCAATCTCCGGAGATCCATCGCCTCCATTGTGAATTCATGCGGCAGGTCACCTGCTGCCAAAATAGGAAAATCTTCTTTGGGGAGACAGGCCAGCGAAAACTGAGACCTGCCCGCGCGTAACATCAAACGCGGATCGTCAGCGCCAAACTCAAATTGCACTTGAGATCCTTCAGGCAATTTGCGGACAATGTCGTACAGCGTGTGCGCTGGGGCGGTCGTGCCGCCTTCTTGAATAACATCGCTCGGGACCGTCTCAACGATCTCAATGTCCAAATCTGTGGCGCTTAAACTCAGCTTGCCATCTTCGGCTTGAATGAGAACATTGGACAGGATCGGTATGGTGTTGCGACGTTCAACCACGTTTTGGACGTGATTTAGGGATTTCAGGAGGGTAGCGCGTTCAATTGTGATCTTCATTGGCTGTCTTCAGCAATTAAAAAAGAGGTTTCAGATTAGGTTTCTGAGACACGAAAAGCGCACACAGGCAGTGCGCGCCTTGCCGGATCTCCGGCGAATCCACGAGCCAGTATATCAGAGAGCACGCGAAGCTCTAGCCCTTTTAACCAATTGTTAACGCCCCAATATTGTGGCGGAAAGCCTTGACTAATCTAGCTTTCAAGCATTCGGGCCAGCATATCGACATCTTCGCGGATATTAGAATCGATCGACTTCAACTCTTCGATTTTTCGAATGGCGTGCATAACCGTTGTGTGGTCCCGACCACCAAATTTGCGACCGATCTCTGGCAACGACCGCGTGGTCAATTGCTTGGACAGATACATCGCGACTTGACGAGGCCGCGCCACAACCCGGGCACGGCGCGCAGACAAAAGGTCAGACATCCGTAGATTGTAATATTCCGCAACCCGGCGCTGGATATCGTCAATGGTGGTCCGTCGATCATTGGCGCGTAAAATATCAGCCAGCGTATCTTGGGCCATTTCAAGCGAGACCGGCCGACCGACCAAATCTGAATAGGCAACCACACGGTTAAGCGCGCCTTCTAATTCACGCACATTGGAAACAATCTTATAAGCCAAAAACTCAAGAACTTTGTCGGGCATCGAAACATGCGAATAACGCCCCAAAAGCTGTTCGCATTTAGACTGCAAGATACCTAAACGAAGCTCATAGTCGGTCGCGTGAATGTCGGCTGACAAGCCCCATCCGAGGCGTGACTTTATCCGGTCTTCAATGCCGTCGAGTTCAGCCGGTGGACGGTCTGCTGACAAAATAACCTGGCGATTATGATCGACCAAGGCGTTGAAGGTGTGGAAAAATTCATCCTGCGTCGAGTTCTTACCGCCAATGAATTGCACATCATCAACCAGCAAAACATCGACCGTGCGAAACTTTTGTTTAAACGCCATGGTATCTTTGAAACGCACCGCGCGAATGAACTGATACATGAATTTTTCGGCCGACAAATAGAGCACTTTTTTTGCGGGTGTTGTGTGTCGGATTTCCCATGCAATGGCATGCATAAGATGCGTTTTTCCCAGACCCGAGCAACCGTAGAGATAGAGCGGATTGAATGGCACCGCATCGGCTTCGGCAACGCGGCGCGCGGCGGCGTAAGCCAATTCATTGGATTTGCCGACAACAAATGATTCAAAAGTGTAGCGAGGATCGAGTGGAGCACCGACAGATTCAAGAGAGCTTTCGGCGGTTTCTCGGCTACGTTGGGACCCGGCAACTATTGTTGATACCGAACGCGCGGTATCGCTGGCAGCTTGGTCACTGCGTGGTGAACGATTGGTCACCGCCGACAAAGGCCGCGATTGAATGGGTTGGTGCGAACGGCTTGAAGACTTCGATTCAACCAAAATATCGACCCGCAGGACGGATGGGTTTTCCGCCGCCCATGCAGATTCCAATTGACGGCCGTAATGTTGTTCCAACCAATCGCGCTGAAATCGGCTTGGAATTGAAAGGGTTACCCGCCCTTTTTCCATCGCCACCATTTTTAGAGGGCCAATCCAATAGGAATATTCAGCTTCACCAATCTCGCTTTGCAATCGAGATTGTACCCCTGTCCATTGTTCACTGAGATCACTTGCGTAGGAGGGTTTTGTGCCTTCTGACTCGAGAGCCGTTATTTCAGTCATCTTTTGCCTCAATACTGCAGCGCTGGCTGCAATAATTCACATCGTTTAATTGACGGTCGAATCTGACCGTTGAGAACTCAAACTAATTACTATCGCTGACCCCAGGGAAGGCCTTCGGCTTTCCAACCAGCTCCTTGTCCGCGATGGCGATCCTCATTGAGGTCACCTTCAAAACCCGAAACTATATTGAAGCATTTTTTGTAACCTTTTGCGGTCATTGCGATTGCTGCTTCTTTGGAACGGCCTCCACTTCGACATAGAAAGAAGGCGGGTGTATTTACATCAAACTCACGTTCTGAAAAGCCCTTAGCTACTTCTTCTGCAAAGGATGGGTTTACTTGCATCGACGGAAAGGCCTGCCATTCAACTAGTAGCGTTTCTTTCTCGATACCTGATAGATCAGGAGTGCCAACAAAAACCCATTCGGCCTTGGTTCGAACATCGATAAGAACGCTGGATGGTGCGTCTTTGAGCGCTTGCCACGCTTCCCTCGGCTGAACGTCACCGGCATATTCAGAATTGTTATTGTTTAAATCACCGGGCACCGGCTTCTCCAATTCCTGGTTCGAACAGGACAGCACATGCATCGGTAAAACATCTGAATATCGACAAAGCGACCCCTCTTTCAGACTTTGGGAAAGTCAGAAACACAAACTTGCAGTATCAACGCAACCGCACACAAATTTTTGGAATGCCCGTTAGGCAACCAGATGGCACGAACTTGAACTGTGAGCCATAATGGGACCCCGTTGCTGGGGTGAAACAAAATAGACCGAGCCCGGAGGAATTAGCAAGAGATTGATGGGGGAAACAGTAAAAATATTTTGCATTTTTTATGTTGACGCGAAGAAATTGTTCGAATCCAAACACATAGCTCAAACGAAAGAAAACCAACACCTAAACGAGAAATAATTAGCCAGCTTCACTGACATTGTCCGTGCCATGAGCAAAATAAAAGAGGGTCGGTAAGACCCTCTTGTTATGAATTCAAAGACTTAGTGGATTGGCTTAAGACGCCATCGCTGAAACACGCTTCGATAAACGTGAAACTTTTCTGGATGCCGTGTTTTTGTGTAGAATGCCTTTTTGCGCTGAACGCACAATTTCTGGCTGCGCATTCTTCAGAGCTTCTTGTGCGGCAGATTGATCTCCAGCAACAATAGCTTCTTCAACTTTACGCACATAGGTGCGCATGCGACTGCGACGCGCTTTGTTGCGTTCTGTCCGCGCGTGTATTTTGCGGACCATTTTTTTTGCAGAACTTGAATTCGCCATTTCTCGTATTCTCTATATGGGCGGTCAAAATCGGAGCGTGGGTTATACGCAGGCCCAGATGGGCGGTCAACCGCTAAATCAGCGGTGTTTAAACTGGGCTTTTCGCTTCTCAATAAAGGCTAACATGCCTTCTTTTTGGTCAGCTGTGGCAAACATCGAATGGAACATCCGGCGCTCAAACCTTATGCCTTCGGCCAGTGTCGTCTCATAGGCCCGATTGATGGTCTCTTTGGTTAACATCACTATCGGATGAGAGAAGTCGCAAATCTTGTTGGCGGCTTTCAACGTTTCGTCGTGGAGATCCTCAAGTGAAACAACTCGGCTTACAAGACCAGACCTTTCAGCTTCCTCGGCATCCATCATGCGCCCGGTTAAACACATTTCCATTGCTTTGGATTTACCAACCAACCGGGTCAGACGCTGAGTGCCTCCAATCCCGGGCATGACTGCCAAAGTGATTTCCGGCTGTCCGAACTTGGCGTTCTCCGCAGCGATAATAAAGTCACACATAAGGGCGAGCTCACAACCACCCCCCAATGCATATCCAGCGACAGCGGCTATTACGGGTTTTCTGCAATCTGCGACACGCTCCCAGGTCCGCGTGAAGTAATCTTCTTTGTATGCGCCCATGTAAGTTTTGGGTTGCATTTCCTTAATGTCGGCACCTGCAGCAAATGCCTTGTCCGAACCTTTGAGGACGACGCACCCAATTGTGTCGTTGTTCTCAAACTTTTCAATCGCATCGGACAACTCTTCGATCAATGCACTGTTCAATGCATTGAGAACGTCGGGTCGGTTCAACGTGATTATTCCAACATGCCCATTTTCATCAACGAGGATGTTTTCGTATGCCATACCCTACCTCATCACCGATCTTCGCCTTAAGTCTAGAGCATCGCC
>JAJFIN010000295.1 GCA_021774955.1 Alphaproteobacteria bacterium
GGTTCTGGAGGGCATGGCCATGGGTCAGCTGGTTGTGACAACGCCCCAAGGACTTGAGGGCATTGAAGCCGTCCCCAGTCAACACCTGCTGATCGCGGAAACAACAAATGAATTTGTCGATGTGATCACCCAGGCGATAAGCACCGGACGCGACCCAATGATCGGCGCCGCCGCGCGCGCGCTTCTCGTCGAGCACTATCCTTGGTCGGTGAAAATGAACGCCTTAGAGGCTTTGCTAAACTTACCTTGATTAGCCAATATTGCGGACAATGTGCGGCCCGATCAGATTAGCCACGGGCAGCGGTAACCGCTTCCATGTCGCGACCATCAGCGCGTATTTTGGATTGAGGGGATTAATATCAGGCACTTCAACGCCGTCGCGCAAACAAAAGGCATGTACGATCGGAACAGGCTCAAACCCCCAATTTTTTTTGAAAGCGTAGGGTCCCGTATCAACTTTTGAACGGCCAAAATCAAAAATTGTCTTACCCATTTCTGCAGCCCGACGCATGACGCGCCAATACATCAAATCATTCGAACCGAGGCGGCGCGCGGTGGTCGCACTACCGGTATAATAGGGCAGAACTTGATCGCGGAAGTAAAACGACAAGACACTGCTCACCGGCACGCCTTCTGCCGTAATCGTTAGAATTTCGCAGTCATCTCCAAATACATCACGCAGGTTTGAAAAAAACTTTTTACCGTAAACCGGGGTTCCTAAGTTCCTGACGCTGGTTGCGTAAAGGTGGTAAAAATCACTGATATCGTCATCAAGCCGAAATCCCAAAGCGTCATTTTTTAGTGCTTTGCGAACAACAGCTCTCTGTTTACGCGGGATCTGCTTGAGATTAGCGTCTTCTGCCTTTTCGATTTCCCTCGAAAAGTTTGCATACAGGCTATCCTTCACTTTCCAGTCTCGTGGAACGCTTGCGGGGTTTCGATATTCAATGTATTCCGCGCCCGTGTCTGAAAGTATCTCTGTCGCTTTGTCTTGGAGGGCTTGACCGGCTTCAACGTCATCTGACAAAGGGCCGCCAGCGACACAGAAGGCGTTGGCGATGAGCGCGTTGCCGAACAACTTACTCTTTACATGAACCAGCGGCAGAACCCCTGCGATAATACCATCACGCTCTGCATAGAGATAATATGTCCGATGACCAAAGGACCTTTCGATGACCGACTGCCATCCAGCAAGATGAAAAAAAGTAGCGTCCCTTTGCTGGTTCACAAAGCGATCCCAATCTTCATGTCGATCTTGGGTTAAGCCATTTATTTGATAGGTCATGCAGCTGTCGCTTCATCCGATTTGGCGTTACGGTTAAATTTTGGTGGAACCAAAATCAGACCCTAAGTTTTTGCATTGCCGTATTTCCAGACGGAAAACCGGTATCCACTTTTCCTGGAAGTACTTCAGTATCACCGTGAAGCGTAAATACTTGGTCAACCCGGCCCCAGCTGAAATCGCTCAGCAAGCGTCTCAAGCGTTGCTCCATTTTGTCTAAGTTGGAGTAATGCCTGATTTGCGACTTGGCTGACATCGTATCCGGTCGAGGTTGATCTGGATCGACCTCCCAAGGATGAAAATAAAACATGAACGGAAGATTGAGTTCGTTGTTCACGCGGCGGACCGCCCATTTTGCATAAGCATAGGGCAGCAATCGAAAATAGCCGCCACCGCCGCCGGGCCAATTGCGGCCGGCAATACGTATCGTAGGCAGTGGATATTCAACCAATGCTCCATGTGGCCCAAGCGGTCTAAAGGGCTGGCGCGGTGCGGAGGGCATGCCATAGAGGTCGTGCTTGACGGGGTAAATGCTGGAAGAATACGCATAACCTTCGTCGGTGAGGATTTCGTAAGCCCAGAGGGTTTCTTCGGTTATCGAAAACGTTGCCGCTCGATAGCCTTTGACGGCTTGCCCTCCGGTATCTTCCAATAGGTTTTTTGATTTTCGAATGTCGGCTTGGAATTCGCTGCGCGATTGCGTGTGAATACGTTTGTGCTCAAGGCCATGTGAGCCAATTTCATGACCTTCATCGGCCATTCGTCGGATCAGCGCGGGATATTGTTGAGCGACCCAGCCGAGCGTAAAAAATGTTGCTTTGACATTTGTTTCTGAAAACAGGTCTAGCACTTGGTGGGTGTTTTTTTCCACACGGTGCTCAAGCCCGGACCACATATCAATATTATAATTGTCTTTGAGCGCTTCAACATGAAAGTAATCTTCAACGTCAACGCTCATCGCATTGACGGAAGGTTGTTGGAATTCTGTTTGAGGAATGACGAACGGTTGGAATCTGAAACCTTCATCAGTCATAGGATTAATCCACATTGATGTCGTAGATGCCAACCTAGGACGCTCGGCGGCTGCCACCCAGATAATTTATCACGGTATGCAACGCACGACGCATCAAACGGTCATGGGCCTCTGAAGACATTCCAATGAGATCTTCTTCATCCAACTCATCCCCGCGCAAGGTGAGGTCAATTATTTCAACTGGTTCCTCGACGGGTTTGATGCTCACTTCCCGTGACAAATCTGATGGCGGCGGCCGGTCTTCGGAGATATGGGGCGCGGGCTCATTCATCAATGTTGCATTGAACGTCTCGTGTTCCGTCGCTTGCGTTGCAACGGGAACAACTACCTCACTTGGCTTTTGAAGCGGTTCGCTATCGCTAGTGTCTTTTGAATACCCGTTAGTTCCGCCCTGTTCCTCTTGCGGCTGGACCGATTCGCGGACGCTGGACTTGCCGGCATCGCTGACGGCGATTTCTTGATTATCCCCAAAATCTAAAACTTGGCCCATCTCCGCTTCAAGTTCAGCGGCTACGGAATCAATGACCTCTTTGGTCACCTGGTGTTCTTCTTCCAAATAGGCAAATAGAAGAGTACGCGTACAAAGAGTATTGATCCGTCGGGGAATGCCTTCCGAATATTTATAAATTGCAGACAAGGCTGCCGGAAGAAAAGCGGGGTCTTCTTTCCAATCAACAAGACTTAAACGATGGCGTATATACTGCGCCGTTTCTTCAATACTCAAAGGACCCAAGTGATAAGAAGCAATAACCCGTTGGCGCAACTGCGCCAAATCAGGCAAGGCGAGTGTTTTGCGAAATTGTGGTTGGCCAATGAGGAAACTTTGCAGCGCCGGCCGGCCGTTGACCTGTAGATTAGACAACATCCGTAATTCTTCTAGTGCAGCGATCGAAAGGTTTTGCGCCTCATCGACAAATAACAAGCAGCGTCTACCTTGGCGCATGCAATCAGCAATAAACCGTTCAAGGTTTTTGATCACGGATGCCTTACTGACACCCTCGTGTGACACACCGAAAGACGCGGCAATCATCCGCACAAGGTTGTCTTGGTCAAGATTTGTCGTGACAATGTGTGCCGCTACATATCGGCGGCCACTCAGTGTAGAGAGTAAATGTTCAATAACAGTGGTTTTCCCCGCGCCCACCTCGCCGGTGATCAGGATAAAGCCTTCTTCTTGATCAAGGCCGAATTTCAAATGAGCAATTGCGCGTTCATGAACATCGCTGCAATAAAAAAACCGATGGTCTGGCGAAAGACGAAAGGGCAGGTCCGATAGATGAAAAAACTCGTCATACATGATCTACATTACCAACTCTTGGATACCTGGAGGCGCCCCACATTTTCTTCTATCTCAGGGTTTGTTCCACGCCGCTGTTCGCGCCGCGCGAAGATCAATTGCACGGCTGCCTTCGGCGTAATCTTGTAGGAGATTGTAGCTTCAGCACTCTTAATATCATCTTCAAATTGCACCAAATCGGCTTGTTCATATGAAGCGCGATAGGTGATTGTGGTAATTATCCGCCTCGATGGCTGAAAAGAAAGGGTCGATTGTCCACCGAAAACTTCTTCAGTGCTTCCGATATCGAAGAAGCCTCTCTTTTCATAATCTGCTCGAACGAGAACACTCCATCGCTCTTCACCCATTTGGAAGTTGATGTAGCCTCGGTCTGATTTGAACGGCTGGTTTGACACATCAAAGGTCTGGCCATTGAGGATCGGTTGGCCTTGCAGATCAAATTGGACCTGCGCGAGATCAAACACGCGAATAGCTTGGTCTGTGGTG
>JAJFIN010000296.1 GCA_021774955.1 Alphaproteobacteria bacterium
AAAGTTAGCTTGGAGAATCCGGCGCATGAGGTCAGGGCTTAGTGATTCAGATTTGGCAATGGGTGTGACGATTCGCATACGATCATGGGTTTCATCCGAGACGACCGTGACTTGGGTAGCATCTACAGTGAATTGCCAGGCATTGCCACCTTCGCTTCGTTCTGCATCGGGGTCAATTTTGGTAATGAGCGTGTTTAATCGCTCAAGAGTCATAGACGGTTTAGCGGTTTCGCTATTTTCGTCTGGGGTAGGGCTTGAGCTTTCTTGTGCGTGCACAGAGTATGTGAGGAATAGTATCGAAGAAACAGCAATTGCTAGTGCTCTGGTGAAATGCATCATAACGCAACCTATTGGTGATCAATAAGAACACTATAAAGGTTTGCATGTGCTGCGCCCATCACGATCATTTGAACACGAAACGCACCTTGGTAGAGTTAGGAAATCTGTCAAATTTCGTGGATTTTCGCTTAGTGCAGCGATGACCGAACCGATCAGCCCTTTTCGGTTCGGCATCCCCACTTATACGCAACCCCCATGTTGCCCATAGCAGAGTATCAATAATAGTGGATTAGGTAGCGGCTATTTTGAACGATGTAACCTTTACCATAGTGGTTGTAACACATGGTGCCACCGACTTTGGCTTTATGACCTTGCCAATAACCATGCTTAGACACCTGATGGCACTGCTTAGAATAATGCCCACGACGGTTGTTGTGGCCAGCATTGTAGTAGCCTTTATTGTGGCCTTTATTGTGACCACTATGATGACCCTTGTTGTGATGACCTTTATTATGGCCATTGTAGTGCCCACTATTGTGGCCTTTGTTGTGATGGCCCTTGTTATGACGATTGTAGTGTCCATTATTGTGGCCTTTGTTGTGACCATTATAATGCCTGTTGTTATGACCTTTGTTGTAATGGCCATTATGCGAACGATATTGTACAGCAACATGCCCGTCCGAATTAAGGACGACCTGCCAATTATCGCTTGCTGATGCGGGAGTGGTTAGAAGAAGTCCGCCACCGAGAAACATGGCACCGAGTACGGACAAACTCAATTTGTGCTTTCGTAACATAATTAGGTCTCCTGCCTTAGAAAGCTAAGAAGACTCGCCCCCGAAATCACAATCCAGCTTGAAGCAAACACTATACTCCGTTTTTTTTTGGGTCAAGTAAGATTGGAAATCATCACATCGCTTTGATCGATTATGAACTATTGTTTAACCAGTTTCTTGCGATGGCGCACTTATTGGCGATTCATCTTGCCATGTTTTGGACACATTCTCCGTAGGCTTACCAAATATTCGCAACGCGCCCCACAGCAAGACAATACCCAATATCAAAGAGATCCACCAGGCGACACCAAACCCCGATGGTATAATACCAATCGTCAATGCAACTAGTCCCACCGCAAGCGCATACGGTATTTGAGTATGAACATGGTCCATGTGATCGCATTGGCTCGCCATTGACGAAAGTATTGTGGTGTCAGAGACAGGTGAACAATGATCTCCCCAAACGGCTCCAGATAAAAGCGATGCAACAGCAGAGTATAAAATCGCATTTCCTTGCGGTGTATCAATAAGTCCGTGTCCAGATAAAATAACCCAAGTCAAGGGTATCACCAGTGGTATCATTATACCCATGACGCCCCAAGAAGTACCGGTTGCAAAAGCGGTTGCAGCGGCAAGGATGAAGACCAATGCTGGCAGTATGGCGGGAGGTAAGGTGTCTCCCAATGTTCCAGCAAGAAAATCGGCCGTGTGTAACACACCGTTGACATTTGACAGAGCCCAAGCCAACGTCAGAAGGACAATTGCCATGACCATGGATCTCACACCAGAAAGCCAAGCGTCTATAACGGCATCAAGCGCCATAATCTTTTGAACAAGCGTCATAAGAGTGGCAACCACCACCGCACATAATGACGATGACATCATCGCGACATAGGGATCACCGTTTCCTATGATGGTGCGAAGAGATGCGTCAGAATTGCTGGCGGCACTGCCCGTATAATAGATGCCTAGGATCGTTCCGAATATGAGGATGAGTAGAGGTACAACCGCATTTGCCGCGCGTTGTGAGGTCGACGACCCCAGAGCATCAATACCATCTCCCAAAGGACTCGTCGCTTCGTCATCTTGCATCCTTGAAACCGCACCTGTTGATCGAGCGCGTCGCTCTGCCCGTAGCATAGGTCCAAAATCTCGCTGACTGGCAGCAATGATAAAAACGAAAATCAAAGCGAGGATCGAATAAAATGCGTAGGGAATTGAATTTAGAAATATCGAATAAGCTGTCTCCGTTATTTCGGGGATATTTTTTAGACTTTCATCAATCAAACCAACTTCAAATCCGACCCAAGTTGTCACCAGCGCGATGCTTGCAATGGGTGCTGCCGTTGAGTCAACGAGGTAAGATAATTTCTCGCGGGATACATTTAGTTTGTCGGTAATCGGGCGCATCGTATTTCCGGCGATCATCGTGTTGGCGTAATCGTCGAAAAAAACCGCCATGCCTAATCCCGCCGTTGCGATCTGGCCACGTTTAGGCGATGTCGCCCAGTGTGAAACAAGGTGAACAATTCCCGCCATCCCCCCGTTCTTGGATATGATGCCAACAAGGCCGCCAATCATCAGGGAAAAAATGACAATTGAGATGTGACCACTGTCATTCAGGGCGCTTAATACATAGACCGGCGCCAAGTCGAGGAGGCCGTGCCAGATAGCGCCGATAGACCATCCATAGACCAGCGTTGCTCCAAACCAAATGCTGAAAAATAGTGCGGGGATGACTTGATGAAACATCAGCGCAACGGCAATCGCAATGAGAGCTGGTAATATCGACAGCCAACCCGAAATCACGCGCGCTTTATGTGTTCCCAATACTGAGCCATCAATGCTCACCAGTGTGAGTTCTTTTGTTGATCGCGCAAGTTTCACGTCGGAAAAAACCGCAACACCTTCTTGAACGATTGTCTCAAAAGACAAACTCTCCGAGCGGAGAACAAGCGTGGTATTCGCCAACACTTCAGGCAGGCCGGTAACTTTTATTTCAGTCGCCTGACCCGCGAGCGAAACTTTCGGAACCGACCAGATCAAATCATCTTCGGTTGCTGCAGCTGGAATATTAAAACCAAAAAGGATAACACTGATGATTGTGAAAATTGAGAAAGCTAAATGCATGATGGTTCTGTAAACGCCAAATTCATGCATTTTTTCACCTGCCGCCCAATTTGTCATAGATCTCCCCTCGATTTGCTGAAGGACTATAACGATGCAGGCGAAACCGACAAGACATTGGTTTCCCGCCATTTACGTTTCAAATGACAAAACCGTAACTAACTCGATGGCCTCTCGTAAGGTTCCTTATTCTATAAAGGAAAGGTCATTCGCTTGGTTGCCCATGAGTGCGGGTGACGTTGAACTAAGTTGTAGTTACAAAGTACCTGCAGTCTGCTCCCCCAAGGACTGAAGGGTTAGATCCTTCCCTAGAAAAGCCGCCCTTATTGGGCGGCTTTTTGTTGTTTTGTTCGCGAGTGATTTAAATCCAGCAGTTTCGAAGTAGGCTTGTCGCGGCCGAGTAATATTATTGGCAGCTAGGACACCGGCCCAAGACCTCTATCATCGCGCGTTTTGCTTCAAATCCAGCATTTTGGGCTTCTTGTTTCAAAGTCTCTTCGGCCACGCCTGTGGCAAGTTCACCAATCGCACCACATTCTTCGCAAATTAAGAAGTTTGGCTCGTGGTCGAGATCGAGATGGCTGCAAGTTACAAAGGCGTTGAGACTAGAAAGGCGATGCACAAAACCATGTTCCGTCAAGAAATCAAGCACACGATAGATTGTGATGGGGGCAGGTCTTTTCTCGTTTTCACCGATGCGCTCAATAATATCATAAGCCCCAATGGCTTTGTGGCTCTGAGCAACAATCTCCAAGACCCGATGCCGTAGTGGAGTCAGCTTTATATTCTTGTCTTTACAAATCTTTTCTGCGGCAACAAGTAAGTCAGCAACACAGTCGTCATGATTGTGATTATGTCCAGGGAACGGTCGCGTCTCTTCAGCCATATCTCAAGCCTAGTTGTCTGAGCATAATCCGTCCAATCAAGGGTACCTGCGATTAGCCACCACCATTAGCGATAGTAAGGCCAAACATTGTCAATGGCTGAGACTTCGCATTGATAGCCTCGAAGCCATGCCAGAAGTAGGAAGGAAACAATACAAGATTGCCAGCAACTGGTTTGATGTGGTGGTCAACCATGTCGGGTTTACTTCCGAAAAGCTGTGGTTGCCCAAAATGAAGCCAGCTAGATTTATCTGATTCATTTTCACTTTCTGAGGGTGTGTTGACGAAGTAATATCCAGAGATCCAACCCGCGCGTTCTACTGGCAGTACTAACCGTTCTTGCTCTGTGACACTTGTAGCCCAGGCTGCCGACATTCCCGGTCCAAATTGCGCGCGACTGATAAACACATGTTGAGGGTCTTCAGGCAGTCCGTTGACGAAGCTCTGCATGCCTTTGCCAATCGCCTGTCCCAGTGAATTAAATACGTCGTCTTTTGGATTTGATAAAAGCTCTTCCCAGCTTTGCGATGCGTTGCGTCTGTTTTGAACAAAAGGATGTACCGGCTTGGTGTCCTGTTTGTTCATAGCTGCTGACAGGGCCGCGTTGAAGCTCTCAAGGTTTTCGAAGCCCTCGGGCACCTCAATCGGGGTGTTCCACACGAGATTATCGAAATCGTAGTGATATTTGTAGCGCGGATCTTCAAGTTCACGCTCGCAGACGTAAGAAAGCGCGTGGAGATCCTGGGCGTAGGGGATCATTTGAAAAGCTTTGACAAACTGTTCCAAGGCATCACGGTAAGCGCCTTTTGCAGTCAAGGTTCGCCCATAGTTCAAACGTGTGACGCCGTCATTATTGGCCAGTGCGAGTGCTTTTTTGTGACTATCAATTGCCTTGTCGAAGTCCCCCAGAGATGCGCACGCGAAGCTATGTGAATTCATCAGCTCAACAACAAACGTATCGTCTTTGTCGAGAAAGGGTGTGCAAACTTCAACGGCCTTTTTGTCCTGGCCGGTCTGATACAAAATCTCTGCATATTGGATGGCAAGGCGCACATCTTCAGGGTGTGCCTCATGCACAGCTTTGAAAGATGTGAGCGCGCTGTCGACATTCTCACCATCAAAAGAAATTTTACTCAGATTGAGATGTGCTTCACGCATAAAGGGCGTAAATTCGATGGCTTTTTCGTAGGCAACCTTCGCCGCTTCGATGTCACTCCGGTGCTGTAAGATGACACCACGCATCAAGTGAGCTTGTGAAAAATCAGGTTTCTTTTCAATGGCATCGTCAACAGATTTCAGAGCTTCATCAAGCTGACCATTTTGCATATAGACGCGGCCAATATTGGTCGCCGCTTCAACATTTTCTGGATCGATTTTCAGTGCAGATTGATAACAATCCATCGCATCATTGGTGCGTCCGGTGCTGTGGAGCACAAGCCCGAGATTGTTAGTGGCGAGCGAGTGTTTCGGATTTGAAATGAGAGATCGACGCAAGAGCTCCTCAGCGGGGCCAAAGGAGCCCGCGAGCAGTTCGATCGTGCCGAGGTAAAAAAGCGCTTCCGCGTGTTTTGGATGAGCCTCCATAACCTCGCGGAACGCCCTTTGCGCGGCGGCGTGATTACCCACCTGCATAAGTTGAACACCTTGACCCATCAACTGGTCGATTGCTTCTTGACTTGTTTTGGCAACTTTTCGCCGTTCGGATCTGTTCATGCGTTCCTCTTTGGCACAGAAATACAATTTGTGAGCGCGATTATAGCCCCCAGGCTGATTTACAGGGTTTCGAACCCTCTCACTAGCAAGGAGAGTGCCGAATAAGCACTTGGCGCGAGAAGGTCAATAACCGATTGCTTGACCATCTTTACGCATTTCAGAAGCGCCATGGTAAACTTGGCGTTCGCGATCCCAATAGATCGCCTGATATCCCCCAAATCCCCCAGGTTTGACCTGTATTTCGTGGCCGCGGGCTTTTAGTTCTTCCTGGGATGAAACAGGCACGCCGCTTTCCAAATAAACAATCCCCAAGTCTCCTTCATTCGTTCCTGTCGGTTGGCGTCCCCCTTCGTGCCGAAAGCGTGCAGCGTCTCCGGCTTCTTGAAGGTTCATGCCGAAATCAATGATATTGACGAGAACCTGGACATGACCTTGCGGCTGCATCGGTCCCCCCATGAGACCGAAGCTCATAAACGGCTCGCCATCTTTCATCACGAAAGCGGGAATAATTGTATGGAAGGGACGTTTGCCAGGTGCGTAAACATTAGCGTGACCTTCCTCCAATGAGAATAACTGACCGCGATCTTGAAGCATAAAACCAAGACCATCTGGAACCAGACCGCTTCCCATGCCGCGGTAATTACTCTGGATAAGGGACACCATCATTCCATCTTTGTCAGCCACCGTGAGATAAGTCGTATCGCCGTGTTGGAGTGGGCGAGGCAAACCCGGTCCCGCTTCTTTCATCGCAGTATCCATATTAATCAGTGTACGTCTCTGATTGGCATATTCATCTGATAACAAATCATCGATAGGTGCTGGCGAAAAAGCGGGATCAGCATAGAATTTCGCCACGTCTTCAAAGGCTAACCGCTTGGCTTCAATCATCAGATGTAAAACATCTGCGCTTTGGGCCCCCATGCTCGCCAAATCGTAGGGTTCCAATAGGTTGAGCATTTGAAGCGCTGCCATGCCTTGCGTATTCGGTGGCAATTCAAAAACGTCATAACCACGATAGTTGACAGAAACCGGTTCAATCCATTCGCCAGAATGACTGGCGAAATCGTCATATCGAAGATCGCCACCGATGCGTTTCATATAGGCATCGATGGTTTGGGCAATCTCACCTTCGTAGAAGCCAGCGCGTCCTTTTTTTGCTAACAAGCGATAGGTATTTGCCAAGTCAGGATTTCTGAACAATTCACCCTCTGCCGGTGTTTGGCCGTCAACCAAATAAGTGGCGCGTGCATTGTCAGCTTCTTCAAGCCATTTACCTTCGAGACGGTCAAAGGCCGCCATATTTCCTTTCAAATAATAGGCAATAAGCTGAGTAACCGGGAAACCTTCTTCAGCATAGGAAATTGCAGGATTGAGAACCTTCTTCATGCGAAGCTTGCCAAAGCGATCATGAAGGGCAAACCAACCATCGACGGTTCCCGGCACAGTAACCGGCAAGGACCCAACAGATGGAATGCCTTTTTCATCGCCAAGTTTTGCTTTCAAGTCTGCGAGACTTCGGCCCTTCGGTGTTCGGCCGCTACTATTGTAGCCATAAAGTTTTTTGGTCTTGGGATCCCAAACAATGGCGAATAGATCACCACCAACACCACAGCCAACGGGCTCCATGAGCCCCAGGGCTGCATTCGCAGCGATCGCAGCATCGACAGCGCTGCCGCCACGCTTAAGGATATCGATAGCGACCTGAGAGGCCAGTGGATGGGCTGTGGCGGCCATGCCATGTGGTGCAATAACCGGCGCGCGCGTGGCAAAGGGGAGACCAACGGAGCGATCACCACCGCCAGGGGAGGCTGAATTAGCGTTTTCATCGGCCATGGCATGTCCCATTCCGGCAATTCCGATTAACACAAAAACCTTGAATATCCAGCGGCGCATCTTGTCTCTCCTATCAAACAATCCAGCGATTGCTTAGTCGAAATATAAACTTTCATCAGAACCTTGTCTGATCAACTGTCTGTGTATTCAGGCGGCCTTTTTTCTAAAAAGGCAGAAATGCCTTCGCGAAAATCGGCGGTTTGAGCACACAAAATCTGATTGCGGTCTTCCATGGCAATCGCGGCTTCCAAACTTCCCGCATCGACACTCATATTCAGGCACTCTTTGGTGAGCCGAAGTCCGAGAGGGGTCGCATGGAGCAAGTCATCGATAAACGGTTGCGCTGCCTCCGCTAAAGCCTCATCGGCGACAACTTCTGAAAACAGTCCCGTTGCAAGCCCGCGTTCAGCATTGATAAACCGTCCGGTCATCATCAGTTCAGAGGCGACCGATACGCCAACTAAACGAGGCAAAAAGTAGCTAACACCAATGTCACACGCCGATAGGCCAATGCGAATAAAAGCTGCGTTCATGCGCGCGCTTTTCCCAGCGATGCGAATGTCCGAAGCCAGGGCAAGGGCAAATCCACCACCACAGGCCGGGCCGTGGACAAGTGAAATAATCGGCTGGGGACATTTGCGCATACGCATGATAATTTCAGCGATACTGCGTTGATGACGCAAGCCTTGAGCAGCACTCCCTCGTCCAGCATCATCA
>JAJFIN010000297.1 GCA_021774955.1 Alphaproteobacteria bacterium
CAGCATCACCACTAATGGTTTGGGTGGTACTCGCCTCAAAGCCTGAAAGCTTCGCGATCATCCGCTCAACTGGTCCACCTGGTGCAAATTGAATAATGACAAAGCTGACCAGCAAGATGCCAAACAGGGTCGGCACCATGAGCAATATTCGCTTCAGAATATACCCAGCCATGATCCTGAAATCGCTTCCCTATCCACTTGGCACCGCCGTGCCAATGATTCGTTCTCAGCTATCCTAGCGGAGGACCGGCCGATAAAGAAAAAGAGCAACCGCGCGATGCGATTGCTCCTGTTCCAGCAACTAATGGGGGGATTAGTTCATCAACTTGATATTCTGATCTTCCTCGTGTTCTCCAACTCTTCTCCAGTTTTTGGAATGGTAATTGTCAAAACACCTTTCTTGAAAACAGCGTCGATAGCGCCTTCTTCAGGTTTAAAAGGCAGTGGAATAGAACGATAGAAAGAACCAAAAGACCTCTCTGTTACATAGAAATCTTTGTCCTTATCTTCCCTGTCTTCTTCTTGAACTTTTTCACCTCTGATGGTCAAAACGTTATCAGATAGCTGAAGATCGATGTCATTTTCGTCCACGCCAGGAAGCTCAACCGAGATTTTAAAGTCTTCCTTTGTTTCCTTGACATCAATGGACGGAGATACTTCCCACTCGCCAAATCCATCTTTTCCAAAAAACGATGGTGATACATTAAAGTGATCAAAGACATCGTCAAAAGCGCGGTGTAGTTCGCGGTGAAGCGAAAAGAACGGATCGTCTTGCTGCATAGCGACGCCACGATGCGCCGGACGAGCAAAGGGTATGAGGGAACGGAACGACATTTCATGCTCCTTTCGACAACAGCACCCTCAGCCAAGGCTAAAGGCGCCAAGGTTTCAATTTAGAACTCGATATTTGGGTTCCATGTTTGCAGAGGGAGGTTCACCAAATGGTCTCACGCAGAGCCTCACCCCAATATAGGTAGGTTAGCGCGATCTCGCAATCGCGGCCTTGATTAGGCTCAATTGTGGCAAATATTTTTATCGGTCGATCTTGGTGATCTTTGATCCCTCAAAGGTCAGATTATACATCAGGCCTTTGTTTGAAATAATAAAACCAATGATCGGTTTTCTGATCGAATTCGTGTCTATTTCACCGCCAGCACCAACCACTACAAGCGCAACAGATCCGTCAACCCCCGCTTCCCAACCCTGACTGTTTTGAAAGTCTTTGAGTGCACTGGGTTCCATAAACAGGATCACTTCAGTTTTAACTTGGGCACCCAACTGAAAGCCAATCGAAGCCGACGCTGTACTGTAATAATCAACCGTATTGCCGTTGACGAGGAGAGCCCCTTCGCCGTACTCACCACCAACACCAATGCCCGCTTTCACAACATTGGGGAAAATGAGCGCGCCATTTGCCTTTTTCATCAAGGCATCACCGCCCTGCACCGTTTTGTAAAACCGCGCAAGCGCAGCTTTAACCTCCGCATCGATGACTTCACTGCTGGCGGCGGGTGCCGAAGTCGTACAGCCAGAAACCGCTAGAAAGGTCACAAGAACCAAAATTGAACCAAAAATCCGCATGACGACCTCCACAGGTTTCAAAACCACTCGTGTGCTTTGGTCATCAAGCTAAACTGCTTTGCACACAATTTACAGTATTCTATTTAGCAATCAGACTGTCAGGGCGCCGGTGTCTGCGCGTCAGTCTTTGCAATTTCGACTGCGGGCTCGACTGTGCCTGCAATTTCATTATTCATTTCAATGGCTTTCGGTTTTGCCAGATACAAAACGCTCAACATTACAAAAGTGAAAGACCCGCCGATAAGTGCAATATCTCTAATTTTTGTGAACATGTTTCAAACGATCTTTGTCTAAGCAGTATTTACTGTAACTATTAATCTCGCGCGCGTTGCGCTGAAATTTGAACCGAATCACTAATGTATAAATTTATGCCACGCCATTCAGATAATGGCTTGGGTTAGAATAGAGATGCGGCAATATGACTCGATCCCACGCAAAATGAGACCTGTGATGACGCACCCCCGTTTCCATTTAGCCTTTCCCGTCCGCGACTTAAGTTCAACCCGCACTTTCTACGGAACTTTGTTGGGGTGTCTTGAGGGACGAAGTAGCGATACCTGGATAGACTTTGACTTTTTTGGCCACCAAATCGTCGCTCATCTAGATACATCTCCCTCATTCGGAGAGATATCGACAAGCCAAGTTGACGGCAAAAATGTACCGCAACGCCATTTCGGATTGATTCTGGAATGGCCTGACTGGGAAGCTCTGGCCGATCGGTTAAGGTCTGCAGAGCTGGCTTTTATTATTGAGCCCTATATTCGTTTTGAGGGAGAGGCCGGGGAGCAAGGCACATTTTTTATTTGCGACCCCAGCGGCAATGCACTGGAATTCAAAACATTCCGTGACGAGGCTCAAATATTTGCGCGATCTCAGTTTAGATCTTAACTAATTTCTCTACCGCCTTTGACAACAAATGACGGCGACCGGCCACCTATCCAATAACAAAGCTCATTCGGATCACGGACCGACCAATGGCAGAAATCTGCCTTCTTACCAACGGCTAAAGTCCCACATTCTTTTTCTAGGCCAAGAGCCAGGGCAGCATGTCGGGTAACCCCGAGCAGAGCTTCTTCTGGCGTCAAGCCGAACAATGTGCAACCCATATTGAGCATAAGAATGAGTGACGTTGTTGGGGACGAGCCGGGATTGCAATCGGTTGCGAGCGCCATGGGGACACCATGCCTTCGCATCATTGATACTGGGGGTTTTTGCGTCTCAACGAGCGCATAAAATGCACCAGGCAGCAACACCGCAACACAGCCGCCCTCTGCCATAGCAGCGATCCCTTCATCGCTAGAATATTCCAAATGATCTGCAGAAAGAGCACCGTAGCGTGCGGCGAGTGCGGCACCACCCAAATTACTGAGTTGATCAGCGTGGAGTTTGACCTGCAAACCATGATCCTTCGCCATTTGAAATACCCTTTCAATCTGCGCAGGAGAAAAAGCGATATTCTCACAAAATCCATCCACAGCTTTTGCGAGATTCTGCTCCAACACGGCAGGGATCATCTCGCTACAGACAATATTAATATAATCGTCCGACCGACCAGCAAATTCATCCGGCAGCGCATGAGCACCGAGAAAAGTTGAAATCAAGGTAAACGGGCTTTGCGACGCCATTTTTTTGACCGCTTCTAATTGCTTGCATTCTTCGTCCAAGCTAAGCCCATAGCCCGATTTTATCTCGATGGTAGTGACACCCTCCCGCCCCATAGCTTCA
>JAJFIN010000298.1 GCA_021774955.1 Alphaproteobacteria bacterium
CTAGTCAACGATGTTTCCCTGCGCGGGCTCATCCCTGGCGAACTCGGTAAAGGCTTCGGATTTTTCCAATCAAAACCCTCAAGCGCATTTTCCCCTGTTTGCGTAACACCTGACGAGTTAGGCAAGGCTTGGGACGGCGCAAAACTGAACCTCCCCATATTGGTGGATTACAATGGCGAGGCCTTTGGGAAAGCCGATGCGGGAACCGATATGACTTTCGACTTTCCAACCCTCGTCGCCCATGCCGCCAAAACCAGAGCACTTGGTGCGGGCACCATTGTCGGGTCCGGTACCATTTCCAACAAATTGGACGACGGCCCAGGGAAGCCCATTTCAGAGGGTGGCGTTGGTTATTCGTGCATTGCCGAGATCCGCATGATTGAGACCATTAGCGACGGTGCACCCAGTACACCTTTCATGAAAGAAGGAGATAGGGTACGTATCGAAATGAATGACGAGAATGGCCACTCCATTTTCGGCGCAATAGATCAAATGGTGAAGGCAGTCTGATGTCACGAAAAATCTTTCCCAACGCCACGGAAGCGCTATCGGGGCTGGTACAGGACGGTATGACAATCATGGCCGGTGGCTTTGGTCTATGCGGAATACCTGAAAACCTCATTCTGGCATTGAGGGAGAGTGGCGCACAAAACCTAACCGTGGTGTCTAATAATGCTGGTGTTGATGATTTCGGCTTGGGATTACTCTTACAAACGCGCCAGATCAAAAAGATGATCTCATCTTATGTCGGGGAGAACAAAGAGTTTGAGCGGCAATTCTTGAACGACGAGCTGGAACTAGAATTTAACCCGCAAGGCACCTTAGCCGAACGCATTCGCGCAGGCGGCGCCGGCATTCCTGGCTTTTACACCAAGACTGGTGTTGGCACCCTCATTGCCGAAGGTAAGGAACACAAAGAGTTTGGTGGCGAGACCTATATCTTGGAATCTGGACTGACCGCTGACATCTCAATCGTCAAAGCCTGGAGGGGCGATGCGCAAGGCAATCTCATTTATCGCAAGACCGCGCGCAACTTCAATCCAATGATGGCAACTGCTGGTAGGGTAACCATCGCGGAGGTCGAAGAGATCGTCGAAGTGGGCGTTCTCGATCCTGATCACATCCACACGCCAGGGATTTTTGTTCAACGCATCTTGGAAGGCCAACATGAAAAACGCGTCGAGCAAAGAACAATTACGCAAAGGGAGACAGCGTAATGCCTTGGACCCGCAATGAACTAGCAAGAGAAGCCGCCAAAGAACTCCAAGATGGGTTTTATGTGAATCTCGGTATCGGTATTCCCACGCTAGTGGCTAATCACATCCCCTCGAACATTGACGTCACCCTGCAATCAGAAAACGGCATGCTCGGCATGGGCGCTTTCCCTTACGAGGAAGATGTTGATCCCGATCTCATCAATGCTGGCAAACAAACCATCACCGAGCTTGATAGAACTTCTTATTTCTCAAGCGCTGACAGTTTTGCCATGATCCGTGGTGGTCACATCGACCTCTCCATATTGGGCGCCATGGAAGTCTCAGAGACCGGTGACCTGGCCAATTGGATGATCCCTGGCAAGATGGTCAAGGGCATGGGCGGCGCCATGGATCTTGTCGCCGGGGTCAAACGGGTCGTCGTCGTCATGGATCACACCAATAAAAAGGGTGAACCAAAAATCCTTAAACAATGCACACTACCTCTTACCGGGATCAAAGTTGTCGATCGCATCATCTCCGATCTCGGTGTCTTCGACATCGTGCCGGGCGGCATCAAAATCGTCAGCCTATCGCCCGAGACCACCGAAGAAGAGGTCAGAGCCAAAACTGAAGCCGCTATCGTTTGATGCCTGCGCCGTTTGATCAATCCAGCGCATTTTTTGGTCCATCAGCTCTCAAGCCCTGTAAAAAGCTTCCAAAACTCAACTAATGTGGCTATTTTTGATATTGATATCAAAATTAATAATTGATTGTTAGTGCGGTTATGGACTAGGTTTTCTTTAACAAAAAACACTGAAATACCGCACAGTTCCGGGTAGAAAATCCTCCATGGTTGTTTCACGAGAAACCACGCAGGCAAAGTTGAAGGTTCAAATTGAGGCCGCGAGCCGACACAAGCCTTCGCAACACTACACGGCAGCCGATCGATACGAGGAATGGGCGGAAAAACTCCCCGACCATACGGCTCTGATTTGGCAAGGACGGAAAATTTCATACTCGGAGCTGAACGCATCAGCCAATCAAGTGGCACATTTGGTACTTGCAAAGGGGCTGGGCCGAGGCGACGTCGCAGCCCTGATCATGGAAAACCGCCCAGAGTTTTTCTTCACCTGGCTTGGCCTTGCCAAAGCGGGTGTGACCATTGCCCTGATCAACTATCAGATTTCAGGAACCGCTCTTGCACACGCGATCAAAACAACTGGATGCAAGGCGGTCTTCGCTGGCAGTGAATGCCTCACCCACCTAACATCCATTAGTGATTTCAAATTTGGTTTACCGATCTATGTTATTCAGGATGGAGAGCATCTTGTTGATGTTGATATCGCGCAAGATATCATTACCGACATTACGCAAGAGCTTTCCACACACGCCAATTCAAATCCCTCCGAAGAAATACGCCTGGGTCTAACAGCCGGTGATAATCTTTTCTTCATGTTTACTTCTGGAACCACTGGATTCCCCAAAGCAGCCCGCATGTCGCATATGCGCTGGCTAAATACCGGCGAAGGCATGAGTGCCTTGGAAGGCATCACCAAAGACGATGTCTTTTATTGCTTTCTGCCGTTGTTTCACGGTGCTGCTCTGCAATCTCTTACATCCACAGCCGCCGCCCAAGGCGCCACCATTCTCTTGCGCCGCAAATTCAGCGCATCCAACTTCGTCCCCGATGTACGCACCCATGGTGTCACCGCTTTTCAATATGTCGGTGAAGTATGTCGATATCTGATGACCATCGAAATGATTGAGCCTGTAACGACTTTGCGTGTCGCTGTTGGCGCAGGATTGGGTGTGGATATCTGGGAACCTTTTCAATCGCGCTTCAAAATCGATCAAATATTTGAGGGCTGGGGCGCGACAGAAGCCAATTGCGGCATCACCAATGTTGACAACAAAGTCGGTGCTGTGGGGCGCATCCCCTTTAAAGAGATGAGTAATGTCCGTCTCGTTCGCTACGATATCGACACTGACCAGCATATCCGAAACCCCGACGGTACCTTGATCGAATGCGAGATAAATGAAACTGGAGAAGCCATCGCCATGATTCTCGACCTTCTCGATTCCGGTGCCGGGCATTTTGAAGGTTACACGGATCATGAAGCAACAGAGGCGAAAATATTGCGCAATGTTTTCCAAGAAGGAGATGCCTGGTTTCGGTCCGGAGATCTGTTACGTCGCGATGCTAACGATTATTATTATTTTATCGACCGGGTCGGAGACACCTTCCGTTGGAAAAGCGAAAACGTATCGACCCAAGAAGTCGGGACAGTCCTCGCGGATTTTCCTGACACGCTCATGGTCAATTGTTATGGGGTAAAGGTCCCCAAACACGAAGGCCGCGCTGGTATGGCTGCGCTCGTTTTATCCGACCCATCGAAATTCAATCCCAAGGAATTCTATTCGTTCGCCATGGACCGGTTACCCGAATACGCCGTCCCGCTTTTTCTAAG
This sequence comes from Alphaproteobacteria bacterium, assembly GCA_021774955.1. Taxonomy (GTDB): domain Bacteria; phylum Pseudomonadota; class Alphaproteobacteria; order M2410; family M2410; genus JAJFIN01. Next base: position 3,665 of record JAJFIN010000298.1, read on the forward strand.
ACTATCACCTGAACCGCAGCTGACGGCGACCTTTAAATTGCGCAAAGTAGATTTGAAACGCCAAGGATATAGCGCGGAACTAGTTTCGGATCCCCTATACGTTCGCGATAACAAGGCGGAAACTTTTCATCCCCTGTCGGATGCCACTTTAGAAGGCGTCGGGCTACTTCCCTTCCAGCCGGATGAATAAGGCCACCTGATGCAAATCGATTTCACCGATCAACAAAAGAAATTACGGAGCGAACTCAAAGCCTATTTCGCTAAACTCATCACACCGGAAATTCGTGAAGCCACCTATGGGGCAGAAGCAGACCCTGCCTATAAAAGTGTGATCCGACAAATGGGCAAAGATGATTGGCTTACTCTGGGATGGCCCAAAGAATATGGCGGC
>JAJFIN010000299.1 GCA_021774955.1 Alphaproteobacteria bacterium
CAACGGCCATAGGTTGGCTTCATGCCGACAACGCCGGTAAATGAAGCAGGTTGCCTGATCGAACCCCCTGTATCCGTCCCGGTCGCTCCCATGCACAAACGAGCAGCAACGGCTGATGATGAACCACCGGATGAGCCGCCCGGCACGAGCGGTGTGTCATCTCCTTCCCGGCGCCACGGATTTGTCACCGGTTTGAAATAGCTCGTTTCATTCGACGAGCCCATGGCAAACTCATCCATGTTGAGCTTACCCAACATGACCGCGCCATCGTTCCACAGGTTCTGCTTAACCGTTGACTCGTAAGGTGGAACAAATCCCTCGAGTATGTGGCTACCCGCAGTTGTCTGCACATTGTCTGTACAAAAAAGATCTTTCACACCTAGTGGAATGCCTTCAAGCGCACCACCGTCACCAGAACCAAGTCGCGCGTCTGAGGCTTTTGCCATTGCAAGTGCTTGTTCTGGTGTTTCCTCGACAAAACAATTTAAGGCTCCAGCCTTAGACATTGCGTCTAGATGGGCTTTTGTGAGTTCCACCGAGCTATATTTCTTTTCCCTCAGCCCATCGCGGGCGTCGCTCATAGTCAAATTGATGATGTCGCTCATGATTTACTCCAGCACCTTGGGGACGGTGAAAAAGCCATCGTCTCCCTCAGGTGCGCCTAGGGTCACACGCGTGGCATAACCGCCATCACTCACCTCATCCACCCGCCAACGCAGGGTCGTCTCCACCGCACTGGTCATCGGGGCAACGCCATCGGTTTGAACCTCTCCCAGCTGCTCGACCCAATCCAGAATGGTGTTGAGTTCATCAGATAAGGGTTCCAGGTCAGCTTCATCCACCGCAATCCGCGCCAAATGTGCAATTCGCCGAACCGTGTCTTTATCGACCGACATCTCAAGTGCCTCATGTCATGAATCTTGGGCGAGACGAGTACCAGTCTGCGAAAAACCTTGCAAGCGGAACCGACCAATGACCAGGCTTGACCGCACCCCGGCTTCATGAAACCAACGGCCCATGATCCACAATGACACCGATATTGGAGCTTTCTGCGAAGCCCTTCCTCCTGGAACGGCACTTATCGGGCTCGACTTGGGGACCAAGACCATCGGAATCGCCCTATCAGATGCCACTCACACGATCGCCACGCCCTTTACGACACTGAAAAAGCAAAAGCTCAAAATCGACATAGAAGCCCTTTCTGACATCGTTTCTAAAAACAACATTGGCGGCTTGGTCTTGGGATTACCTCGCAATATGGACGGGTCAGATGGGCCGCGCGCGCAATCAACACGTGCCTTTGCCAAAAACATCGTCGAACCTTTGGGCTTGCCAATCCTTCTTTGGGATGAACGACTTTCAACTGCCGCCGTCACGCGCACTCTCATAGAAGCAGATTCGAGCCGAAAACGCCGAGCTGAAGTCGTTGATAAAATGGCCGCCGCTTACATTCTACAAGGTGCCTTGGACCGCATCGCTTCACTATGATTAGATAGCTCTCACTGGAGAAAAATAAGAACAAATTGCTCATGAATGTTCTCACCGGCCTCATCCCTACATTTCTTGTCATCCTTCTGGGCTTTGGCTTGCGGCTGATTAGTTTTTCGTCAGAAGAAATCTGGCGCCAAATTGAGCGAACTGTTTACTTTGTCTTGTTCCCGGCGCTGATCGTCCGAATATTAGCCACAGCCGACTTCACTAGCTTGCAACTTCTCTCAACCGGTGCTGCTTTGTTGGCTGGCCTATTTTCCACCCTGATAATTGTCTCAGGTTTACGCCGGACGATCGGCCCTACAATGGGGTTAGAAGGTCCTGCCTATTCGAGTGTTTTCCAAGGTAGCATGCGTTGGAATGGGTTTATCGCACTTGCCGCCGCTGAAGCCCTTTACGGCACACCAGGTCTCACTGTCGCCTCACTCGCGGTTGCTGTCCTTGTCCCAACCGTGAACGTCTTGAGCATCGCGACACTGTCTCGACACACAGCTGAAACCCAAACTGATTTTCGGTCCATTTTTAAGCAGTTCGCTCGCAACCCATTGATCATTGCCTGCCTGGCCGGTCTTGCCCTCAACATCTCTGGCATCGGGCTGTTGGAGTCGGTGGAAAAAAGTGCTGACCTTTTAGGTCGTGCGGCATTGGCACTGGGACTGCTCGCGGTTGGTGCCGGCCTCAACATCAAAGCCATGTTGAATGCCAAAGTATTGGTTTTTGTCGCCTGCGGCCTCAAACTGATATTTTTTCCCCTAGCCATTGCCGGATTTGCGAAAATGTTTGGTGTCACCGGCCTTTCGTATCAAGTCGCGATTCTGTGTGGCGCGGTACCAACAGCATCGTCGTCCTACATCCTGACCCGCCAATTTGGTGGGGACGCCACACTGATGGCTAGCATCATCACCGCCACAACGCTTTTGTCGATGTTAACGATGCCTCTGCTCATCCCTCTTTTGTCAGCCAATTGATAGGACTTGCAGCATTGCCTGGTTCCGACTATAGAGTGCGCTTTAATGACTGACCCCGTAGCACGATCCGATAACGCTGATCATTTAGGCTTTCGGCACCGACACCTCCTCGGTATCCAGGGGTTAAATCCTTTAGAAATCAGTAGTTTACTTGATCTAGCTGAGACTTATGTTGATCTCAGTCGTCAAGTCGACAAAAAGCGACCGGTGCTCAAAGGCCGCACCCTCATCAACTTGTTCTTTGAATCATCGACCAGAACCCAAGCGTCGTTCGAACTGGCTGGAAAACGGCTCGGCGCCGACACCATGAATATGGCCGTGAAGTCCTCATCCATCACCAAGGGTGAAACACTCATCGATACAGCTGTCACCTTGAATGCCATGCGGCCGGACATCATTGTCGTTCGCCACTCTGCCTCAGGCGCTGTCGATCTGTTAGCGCAAAAAGTCGATTGCGCGGTCGTCAATGCCGGTGATGGCTCTAATGAGCACCCAACCCAGGCCCTACTCGATGCTTTGACAATCCGAAGGCATTATGGGCGCATAGAAGGCCTTACCATCGCCATTTGCGGGGATGTCCTCCACAGCCGTGTCGCTCGATCAAACATCCATCTGTTAAACGCAATGGGCGCGCGTGTCCGACTGATCGCGCCACCGACTTTGTTACCCGCGCATGCCGATCGGCTCGGTGTTGAAGTATTTCATGATATGCGAACGGGCCTTGCAGGCTGTGACATTGTGATGATGTTGCGGCTTCAAAACGAACGCATGACCGGTTCGTTTATGCCCTCAACGCGGGAATACTTTCATCTCTATGGCTTGGATCGTGAAAAACTATCTCACGCCAAAGAGGGCGCTTTGGTCATGCATCCAGGCCCCATGAACCGCGGTGTCGAAATCGACAGTGCGGTGGCCGATGACCCCACTATCAGCCTGATCCAGGAACAGGTTGAGATGGGTGTCGCTGTACGCATGGCTGTGCTCGATCTTTTGAGCCGACACTTAGATAACGGAGGGCCGCACGGATGAGCTCTCAACCCATACAATTGTTCAATGCCCAGCTGGTCGATCCAGAAACCGGCTTCCAGGAGACAGGCGGCCTCAGGATTGAAGGCAAGCACATCGTTGATTTCGGCTCCCACATTACCAAAGAGGGAGCTGGCGACACCCAGTGCATTGATTGCAAGGGTCATGTGCTTGCGCCAGGCCTAATCGACGTGCGGGTCTTTGTAGGTGAGCCAGGAAGTGAACACAAAGAGACTTTGAAGTCAGCCAGTGAATCCGCCGCCGCCGGTGGCGTCACCACGCTCATCGTGATGCCCAATACCGAACCGGTGATCGATGACGCCTCTCTGGTTGATTTCATCAAACGTCGCGCCCGCGACACTGCGCTCGTTCATGTCCATCCTATGGGCGCTTTGACCAAAGGGCTTCATGGTGAAGCCATGACTGAGATGGCGCTGTTGTCTGAAGCAGGTGCCGTTGCTTTTACCGATGGTAAGAGTTCTGTCACCAACTCATTGGTGATGCGTCGCCTTTTGGAATATGCCGCGGGTATCGGTGCCTTGATTGTTCATCACGCCGAGGATCCAAACCTTGCGGAGACTGGCTGCATGAACGA
>JAJFIN010000300.1 GCA_021774955.1 Alphaproteobacteria bacterium
ACAAAGCACGCTGTTCTTCAATCTCCTGATAGACCCCCATTATTTCCTGCGCACTTGATACCTGTTTCATAAGTGGATTGGTGGTAAATCCCTGCTGCTTTAGAAAGCCCATCATTTTCATTTGTGTATCGGCGGGCAGGCCACTGATCTCACCCCACGCATAGGCAAAAAAGCGCAGTGGGCGCTCTGCTGTAATGCGCGAGTCAAGTTGCCGCAACGAACCCGCAGCCGCATTTCGAGGGTTAGCAAAGGCTGGTTTGTCCTGTGCGATCTGGCGATCATTCAATGCAGAAAAATCTGCGTGCGCCATATAGACTTCACCGCGAACCTCAAATACCTCCGGCACATCATTTTTGAGCTCCAATGGCACATCTTTGATCGTACGTAGGTTTGCCGTGATATCCTCTCCGACTTGGCCATCGCCGCGCGTCGCCCCTTGTACAAACTTGCCATTCTCATACCTTAACGACGCAGACAACCCATCAATTTTTGGCTCTGCGGTAAATGCCAAGTCTTCGCTTTCATCCAAATTGAGAAACCGTCTAATACGCGCCACAAACTCCACAATGTCGGTCTCATCGAAAGCATTATCCAACGACAACATCGGTCGTACATGCGTAACTTTTTCGAATTTCTCTGCAGGTGCCGACCCGACACGCAAAGAGGGGCTGTCAGGTCTTTGTAGATCCGCAAACCGGGCTTCAATGGCGCTATTACGTGAACGCAATGCATCGTAGGCAGCATCGGAAATAGTAGGACTGTCTTCTTGGTGATAATGTTTGTCATGTTCGGAGATTGCGATAGACAAACGCTCAAGTTCTTGCACAGCTTGCTCGCGCGTTAAGGTTTCAACCGCAACCGAGCCAAACGATTTTTTCTTCGTCAAGGCTGAGCCTCCGGACTGATCAGCCGTTCAGCGGCAGCTCTTGCCTCTTCAGTCACTTCCGCGCCAGCCAGCATTCTTGCTACTTCTTCTTTGTGACCTTTTTCATCAAGGCAATCAACGCGCGTCACAACCGACTTTCGCTTCTTCCCATCTGTCATCTCGGACTTTGAGATGCGCCAATGATTTTCAGCGCGTGCAGCAACTTGAGGTGAATGCGTCACGACTAACACTTGGGCGCTTTTAGAAAGCCGTGCGAGCCGTTCGCCAACCGCATCGGCCACCGCCCCACCAACACCTTGGTCCACCTCATCAAAGATCAGTGTTCCAGCTTCGCCGCGGCGCGCAAGGGCAACTTTGAGCGCTAAAATGAAACGCGCTAATTCACCTCCGGATGCGATTTCAATCATCGGCGCCAGCGGGGTGCCGGGGTTGGTCGAAATGAGAAACTGTATCCGGTCAATACCATCGGCATTACCGTCAAGAACATCACCCTTCTCAACAGCACAATGGAACGTGGCTTTGTCGAGCTTCAGCGGTGACAACTCTTTGGCAATCGCTTTATTGAGCTTCACAGCAGCAGCTTTTCGGTCATCACTCAATTTATTTGCCGCCTCTGCATAGGCGATCTTTGCCGCTTCCAAAGCCTCTTCCAAACGGTCAAGTTGCATCTCACCCATTTCGGCCTGATCAAGTTTGTCTTCAAAACTTTTCATCAGCTCTTCGAGATGGTCAACGGTGACATTATGTTTTCGACCCGCCGCGCGAAGGGCAAACAACCGCTCTTCAGTATTCTCCAATTCATTTTGGTCGAACTCTAAAGACCTCAACGTATTCTCGATTACCGACTGGGCTTCATGTGCTTCGGAAATTGCACGGTCAACTTGTTCGATCGCTGGCAATAGAATTTCACTGGATCGCTCAGCAGCATCTTCTAGTCGGCGAAGCGCACCACTCAAGCGCCGTACAATACCGCTGCCACCATCTAACTGCTTTGCCGCAGCATTGAGATCATCGACAATCTTTTCTGCATTCATCATGAGCGTACGTTTTGTTGACAGCGCCTCTTCTTCCCCTGACTGAGGATCAAGATTTCTCAACTCTTCTAAAACGTGCCGGTAATAATCTGCTTGGGCGCTGGCGTCAGCGATACCCGCGCGTGCTTCTTCAAGAGCGTTGTTCGCTTCTCGTAGCACCTGATGGCAAGTGCGAACCTCGTTCACCGTCGTGTTCAACTGACCGTATGAATCGAGAAGCGCGCGGTGGGCTGTTGCGTTCAATAGCCCACGATCGTCGTGTTGCCCATGAACTTCAAGTAAAGCGTTTCCGACCAATCCCAGTAGCGCGACACTGACCGGCTGATCGTTGATATAGGCGCGCGCACGACCATCTACAGTTTGAACGCGTCGCAGGATAAAGGAAACGCGATCTTTAGATACCTCTTCGAGGAAACCAAGATCGTGATCCACTAGCAGTTTTACGGCCGGATGGTTTTGATTAACTTCAAATTCAGCTGAAACCGAACCGCGCTCTTGGCCAACCCTTACCAACCCTTTGTCTGCCCGACCGCCAATAGCAAGACCTAAAGCATCCAACAAGATCGATTTGCCAGCACCGGTTTCACCAGTAAGTACATTGAGGCCGGCCGCCAAATCCAAATTCAGCTGATCTATGAGGACAATATCGCGTATTGAAAGCGCCGTCAGCATTGCCCGTTCCCGTGGTCGTTTTTCGACCTAAAAAAACTTGACCGTATTCCAGGCCCGGCTAATCCAAGATTTCTTATTCTCGACTGGTTCAAGATCCGCTTTGGTAAGCAGAACATAACTGTCATTGTACCAATCACTTCCGGGATAATTGTGCCCCAATACGGCCGCAGCTGTTTGTGCCTCATTGACGATGCCCATAGCAAGATAGGCTTCCGTCAGACGATGCAATGCTTCTGCTGCATGTGAGGTAGTTTGATACTTTTCGATCACGGTACGGAAGCGGTTGATAGCGGCGATGTAATTGTGGCGTTTCAAATAATAGCGACCCACAGTCATTTCTTTTCCGGCCAAATGATCGCGCGTCATATCAAGTTTGAGTCTGGCATCGCGTGAATATTCGCTGGTCGGAAACCGTCGCACCACATCTTGCAGAGCCTTATAGGCTTCTTCGGTCCGTTTTTGATCGCGACCAACATCGGTGATCTGCTCGTAATGGCTAATGGCGATTAGATAATAGGCATAAGCGACATCAGCGTTTCCGGGATGAAGGGCAATAAAACGCTCCGCCGCGTTCGTCGCATCGTCATATTTGTTGATCTCATAATAAGCGTAAGCCGACATCAGCATCGACCGGCGCGCCCATACTGAATAGGGATGTTGGCGTTCAACTTCGTCGAACAGTAAAGCTGATTTCAAATATCTTTTCTTGGCCAATTCGTCGACCGCTTGGTTGTAAATCGATTCAACCGGCCGCTCGACATATTGGAGCTCTTCCTTCTTATCCCCAGAACACGCCGTCAAAATCCCAGCAAACAAAAGAAAAAGCCCAGTTCTCACAACATCGGCAAAACGAAATTTCATACCCAACCACCAATTATTGTCACCAAAACCAGCATCACCTTCGTATAAATCACGAGCTAATGGACAGCATGGAGACCCAAGGATCACTCAAATTCTGCCCTTTTTACCGCATGTCCGCCGCCGTTTCCAGTAGGGACTTGAGGGGACGTTTTTGAGGCAAACAACCATTTTCATCAAGTTACAAAAATAAAAACCGCCGGCGACCCTAGGATCACCGGCGGCTACGCAACTGGTACTCTACAAACTGTAATTCTAAGCGATAGCAAGCCTATCTGCCTGATCAGCAGAAATGCCGCGTCGATAGACCTGATCCGGGTCATCGATATAGGCCCACGCCTCCGGCTGGCTAAACAACGCCCGCAGAAGCTTATTATTCATTCCATGTCCAGATTTAACGCCGACAAATCGACCCTGTATTGGCGCACCCGCTAAATAAAGGTCTCCAACCGCATCAAGTACTTTGTGTCGAACAAACTCATCTGAGTAGCGCAATCCATCCTCATTGAGTACTTCGTTACCATCAATAACGATTGAATTATCAAGCGACGCGCCCTGCGCCAAACCCAGTGCACGAAGCTGTTCACCATCTCGCAAATAGCCAAATGTCCGCGCCCGACAAATATCCTGCCTGAACGCATCATGCGATAAGTCAACCACGTAACGCTGTTTGTCTATGACAGGACAATCAAAGTCGATCGCGAGCTCTGCTGTAAAATGTCGGTCTGGTACAAACTCAGCTCGTTTGTCGCCTTCGGCAACGGCTACCGTTTCGAGTATGCGAATGATTTTTCGTGGTTGCCCAACCGTTGAAACTCCAGCGCAATCAACAAGGAAGACAAAAGGCGCGGCGCTTCCATCCATAACAGGAACTTCGGGGCCATCGATTTCGACAACAACGTTATCAATCCGGCATCCAGCAAAAGCAGCCATTATATGTTCAACAGTAGATACAGATATTCCATGTTCATTGGAGATGGTGGTCCCCAGCATGGTATCTCCAACATGATCATAACGCGCCAAGATGGTTCCGATATCTGGATCGACATCTGAGCGCCTGAAAACAATGCCGGTATCAGCTTCAGCGGGTTTCAAGGTCAATCGAACTTTGCTCCCGCTGTGAAGACCAACACCGGTGCAATTGATACGATTACGAATTGTTGTTTGAAGAGAAACTGCCAAATCTCAGCCCTATTGTTTCGTGTTTTGCTGAAGGTAAAATCAGTTCAACACAATGCCCCATTCATGACGAAACCATGAACCCCACTATACGCAAGCCGCGAGACACCACATCGTCTACACGGCTTTTACTCGAAGATTGCCACCCTTGACCGGGGCGACGCAGAACAATGAAAGGGTCCCACACCCATGCTCAGTGGTTGATATACCGGTCCTTGGTTTTGGGCTCAAATAACCTTTTTTTTCGTATTATTTCATCGACGTAAATAAGGGAGCATAAGTTGCAATGCTCCCCTTCACACCGTTAACCAACGGAAAATTACGCTGAAATCATACAAAAATTACGGAAAATCATCGTCCCATCTAAGGTCTACGCAGGAATGCTGGGATTTCGAGCTGTTCTTCCACAATTGATGATTGTAGAAGCTGCTCTTTAGGGTCCACCCTCACTTTTGGCGCATCAGGCATACCAGTTTCAGGTCGTTGTGATTGACCAACTTGCTGCGGCGCCCGTCGCGGGGCCACGTTGCGCGGCGCAGCCGACGTTTTGAGTGGCAAGACAGGTGGCTCCTCAGCATCGGCGTCTTCTTCAGACATGCCTGCAAATAAACGTGAACTCGTGCCCTTCATCCTGTCAAGAAGACTGGTGCGTCGACGGGGTTGTTGATCGACAGAAGCCGCTCTTTCGACCGGTTGAGTGAGCGTGACATCTGCGCCACGATCAACTTGTTGCGTATCGGGATGGGCAGGAGTGGGCTCCATATTAGCTGCTTGTGTCGGTACGCCATGGACTTCTGCCGGTTCGGTAAAACTGCGCTCCTTGGAGCTGGCAAATTCCGATGCACGCTTAATTAAGTCAGCCGCCGGTGAATGCACAACATCGGCTTCCATAATAGTTTCAGCGGGTGGCTGTTCCAATTCTGGCTGTTGTATCCGCGATTGCGCTGGCACTTGTGCTTCTATACCTGCTGGTTCAGCACTTGGCGCTTCTGCCATATTGGTAGCAACAGGCGTTGGTGCGGTAGTCGACGCTGCCGTCCCGACAACAGGTCCGGTCCGCCATGCTGCTTTTTCCGGACGTTTCAAGAACGCAACATTTGCACTAGGAGTTTCTTCAGGTGCTAATTCATCTTCCTCAGATGCAATTCCCGTCGCGACGACTGATACGCGCATTAAACCTTCCAGAGCTTCGTCAAATGTTGATCCGACAATTATATTCGCCTCCGGATCAACTTCAGATCGAATTCGATTGGCCGCTTCATCAACTTCAAACAACGTGAGATCCAAACCACCTGTGATATTGATGAGAACACCTTTGGCACCCTGCATCGAAACATCATCGAGAAGCGGATTTGAAATGGCTGATTCCGCAGCTCCAACAGCGCGGTCCTCGCCACTGGCTTCGCCCGTTCCCATCATCGCTTTGCCCATTTCGTTCATGACCGTTCGAACATCAGCAAAATCCAAATTGATAAGTCCTGGCATCACCATCAAATCGGTAATACCGCGCACACCGCTGTGGAGCACCTCGTCGGCCATAGCGAAGGCGTCTGCAAATGTGGTTTTATCATTAGCAATACGAAACAGATTTTGGTTCGGGATAATGATGAGGGTATCCACATATTGTTGAAGTTCGTGAATACCATTTTCAGCTATCCGCAAACGACGTGAGCCTTCGAACTGGAACGGCTTTGTCACAACGCCAACCGTCAGAATACCTTGTTCACGCGCAGCCTGAGCAATAACAGGCGCCGCGCCGGTGCCAGTTCCGCCCCCCATACCTGCAGTGATGAAGCACATGTGGGTGTTGGCCAGATTGTCGATTATTTCAGGTAAAGATTCTTCAGCCGCCGCCCGTCCAATTTCCGGTCGCGATCCAGCACCAAGACCCTCAGTGATCGCCATGCCCATCTGAATCTTCCGAGGTGCATGTGAATGACTTAGCGCCTGAGCATCCGTGTTTGCCGCAACGAACTCAGCACCTTGCAAGTCGGAGCCAATCATATTGTTCACAGCATTGCCGCCAGCACCGCCAACACCAAATACGGTTATGCGTGGCTTAAGTTCAGTTGTCTCCGGCAGCCGAAGATTAATGCTCATACTATGCCTCCAATTATCACAAACACCCAGACAGGAACGATCCGCGGCGTCGAATCACCCGAATATATTCTTGTCCATTGTCGAATCCTATTAGTTAACAAACATTAACCAACATAAATTTTATCTTAACCAATTTCGGATTTTTTCCAATCCGCCGCTAATTCCGTTTCCAGATGGAGCCGGCCTCGCATTATCACCAAGTCCAAATGCATAAGGTGGTGGAGAGGCGGCATATGAAAGCAAACCAGCGCATCCTGAAAATGCTGGTCCGCGTGTCGCCTCCGCCAGTCCGGTGAGCTTAATCGGTTGACCCAGCCGTACTTGTTTACCGAGCATTTGGGCCGCAAAATCCTTGACGCCATTCATTTGACTGGCACCGCCTGTTAGCACAATTCGATGCCCTCTTGAACCGCCATAGCCAGATTTTTCTAGTTGATCGCGCAACATTTCAAAGGTTTCTTCCAGCCGAGGCCGGATAATGCCATTGAGTAAATTTCGCGGCACCGACATTCCTTCATCACCGTCATCTTCACCAACTTGCGGCACACGGATCATTTCACGGCCATCATTGGGGCCACCCAAGGCACTGCCATACAATGTCTTCATCCGCTCCGCGTTTTGAAGCGAGGTTGTGAGCCCTCGGGCCAGGTCAGCAGTGACATGGTTTCCGCCGATGGGAACAATCCCAGCAAACTGAAGCGCCGATTGCGAAAATACTGCAACTGACGTCGTGCCCCCTCCCATATCGATGCACGTCACCCCGAGATCTAACTCATCCTCAACCAGGCAGGCTAGCCCGCTGGAATAAGGCGCAATGACGACATGATCGACATCCAGGTGGCACCGTTGAACACACGACATCAAATTTCGAATGGGCCCCGATGTCGCCGAAACCATATGCATGTTTAGGCCAAGATTATCTCCACACATCCCGCGTGGATCACGAATGCCACCATTGTGATCGATTGAATAACAAACCGGAACGCCATGTACGAGCGTCTGCTCTCCGCAATTATATTGGCTCTGCCCAACATCAATGAGGTGGCGCAAATCATCATCGCTTACCTCACAACCATTCAAATCCACATCAGCATTGACAATGCGACTGACGGGCCTCCCGGAAGAAAGGTTTATGGTGACATGACGCACAGTTTGTTCGGCCATACGCTCAGCAGATTCAACCGCTGCTCGAATGGCGTGTTCAGTAAGGGCCATATCAACAACCGCACCGCCACGAAGACCGTGCGAAGGTTGATGTCCTATTCCAATAACGCGTACCGGCAAGGGGACGCCAGACCTGCCTTGCTCGGCTTTTCCGATGAAACAAGCAACCTTCGAAGAACCAATATCGAGCGCGGCGAACACACCTTGTTTGGCCGCCGTACGTGGTACAGCCGAGCGCGCACCTTTGTGACGGTTACCCAAGGGAAATGACATGAACGTTAGCCTCTTTCATTACGTGTCTGTATCTACCGACCGAAGATGGTCACCTGTCTCGTCTTTCATCCTAAAGAAAGCTCTGTCGCCTAGCCGAAAATCTATCGCCCGAACATTCTCGGCATATGGACCGGAGAGCACGCCGTACTCTTCATCCCAATCGATAACACGGTCAAGCGCCGTTTCCATACCCTCTGCAGGGAGTTGAATTTCCATACCGTTGGAAAGCCGGAGATTCCAACGTCGGTCCCCAACGCGAATAGACGCAACAATCAAATCAGAAACTTTTTCGCGACGCTCTAGCACATTCAATAACTCAGCGGAGTGCTCCGCCGCCCCTGCTCCCACTAAGAGCGGCAGATCAAAATAACCTTCACCTCGATAGGCGCCAATGACAAACCCGGTACGGTCAATCAGATAGTGTTTTTGTTCAAACTGCCACAAAGCCACCGGACTGCGCTCAATTAACACGACATGAATTGTTTTGGGGAGAAAGCGAATTACTTGCGCTTCGTCGACCCAGTCAAGTCGCTCCAAACGAGCCCGCGCACTTTCAAGATCGTAATGCAGGATTGAAGACCCGGGTTCAATTGCAATCGCTGTTCTAACAGCCTCAAGATCGGTCTTGTTGCGCCCTTCAACGCGCACTTGGCGAATGGACAAACCAACCGCAACCACACTGCGCTCGACTTGTTGCGACGTCCAATCGCCGAAACGAGAGAAGGTTCCACCCGCCCAACCAACGTATACAACAAGCACTGTCACAACGAGTGCACCAACTTGAAGCCACGAGCGCGCTTCTGAAAACCGGTCGCGCCAACCAAGAATCCGGCGACGTAAATCCTTATATTGAGCCGACCGCTTGTTACCTGTTCGACGGTTTCGCGCTGATGCTGACTTTGAGCGAGCACTTTTTGATGTTCGCCCCGTCGCCGGTCGCCGCGCTGCGTGGCTCGAAACATCGGCCTTCTTGCGACCTTTGCGCACAGGTTTTTTCTTTTTTTTCAGCGGCCACATGATGCGTCCTCCACCATCCAGGTCATGAGCTCGCTAAACGACATCCCAATATGGGCCGCCTGTTCTGGTACAAGCGAGGTCGGCGTCATGCCAGGTTGGGTATTGATTTCCAAAATGATCAAGCGTTCATTTCCTTGTGTATTATCATACCGGAAATCAGCACGCGTGACACCCCGACAACCAAGGACTTCGTGAGCCCGCTTTGCATAATCAAGTGCTTTGTCAGATATTGCCTTTGGAACATCGGCCGGCAACAAGTGATTTGACCCTCCCTCTTCATACTTCGATTCATAATCATAAAAAGAAGCCTGCGGATCAATCTCCGTAATCGTCAGCGGTTTACTGTTCATGACCGCGACCGTCAATTCCCGGCCGGGAATGTACTTCTCAGCCATAACGAGTTCGCCATAAGGCCACTTTGGATCTACCAGAGCATCTGGCGGACGATTGTCACCTTCACGCACCATGAACACACCAATACTCGAACCTTCATTGACCGGCTTTATTACATAAGGTGGCTTCAACGCATGACCTGCCGCAGCGTCTTTTCTCGGCAGCACACGGCTTTCCGCACAAGGAATTCCATTTTGTTGAAAGACCGATTTCGACTTTTCTTTGTCCATCGCAAGAGACGAAGCCAAAACCCCGGAATGGGTGTACGGTATTTCTAAGACTTCAAGAATTCCTTGGATACACCCATCTTCACCCCACCTTCCATGTAGAGCATTAAAAGCAACATCGACCTTGAGGTCTCTCAACACGCTTGCGATATCTCGACCAACATCAATTTCGGTGACTTTGTATCCGCTTTCGCGCAGACCCTCCGCACAATCGCGGCCAGATACGAGGCTAACTTCCCGCTCAACAGACCACCCGCCTTTCAGAACCGCAACATGCTTGGTGCCAGAGGTTGCCATCATATACCTCCCGCCAGCTCTTCACCGATGCGACGGATTTCCCAACTGAGATCGATACCGGATTGCGCCGCCACCCGCGCGCGAACCTCCTCACCCAATTGTTCAAGGTCCGACGCCTTTGCATCGCCTTCATTGATCAAGAAATTGCAATGCTTTTCAGAAACCTTTGCGCCCCCAATCTTCAAGCCTCGGCATCCCGCAGCATCGATTAGCTCCCAGGATTTAAGACCACCAGAAATGTCAGGGTCGGGGTTTTTGAAAGTACTGCCGCCGGTTCGCGCTCGAACTGGCTGGCTCGATTGCCTTGATGTGGTAACCTCATTCATCCGGGCTAGTATATTTTCCGGGTCATCAGGGGTCCCGACATACGAACCTTCGGTAAAAATCCACTCCTCCGAAATTGAACAATGACGGTAAGTAAAACCCATTTCCTCCGCATACAACTTATGGACTTCTCCGTCGCGATCCATAGCAAGACAATGCTCAAGCACATCCTTTGTCTCACGGCCATAAGACCCGGCATTCATACGCAACGCACCGCCAATAGTACCTGGGATTCCGCCGTAAAACTCCAGTCCTGCAAGTCCCGCTCTTTGAGCGACCTTTGCAACGCTTGCATCCAAGGCAGCTGCGCCGGCCCGGACCATTTTGCCATCGACTTCAATATTGGAGAACCCGCTGCCAAGTCGAATGACAACGCCACGAACACCGCCATCGCGAACGAGGAGATTTGAGCCAACCCCAACGACGGTAATCGGTATATCTGACGGACATTCCCGTAAAAATGAGGCAAGATCATCGGCATCTTCCGGCAGAAACAGAACATCGGAAGGACCCCCCACACGAAACCAAGTAATATCTGCGAGACTGGCCTTCTCGACATACTTGCCTCTGACTTCAGGTAGCTTGTCGATCATGAACCCGCACCACCCTTTTTAAGCTCTGCAAGTTCCTGTGGAAGAGCATTCGCCCACGAAGTAATTGTTCCAGCACCCAAACAAATAACAAGATCGCCCGGCTCTGCTGTTTGAGCAATGAGTGGCGCAAGAGCATCGGGACCCTCGAGTGGTAAAACGGCACGGTGTCCGTGCGAACGTAAGCCATCAATGAGAGACACTTGATCCGCACCCTTTATCAGCGCCTCACCAGCGGCATAGACCTCTGATACGATTACCGTATCGGCATTATTAAAACAGCTACAAAATTCATCAAACAAATCGCGCACACGCGTATAGCGATGAGGTTGAACGACGGCAATCACTTTACCGGTTGTCGATTCTCTTGCTGCTTCCAATACCGCAGCAATCTCTACCGGGTGATGACCATAATCATCAACGATCGTTACGCCATTCCAAGTTCCCGTTCTGGTGAACCTCCGATTAACGCCGCCAAAATTGGCTAACCCCTTTCGTATCACGCTTGGCTTAATGCCCATCTCGCGTGCAACCGCTATCGCCGCAACAGAGTTAAGAACATTGTGCCGACCGGGCATGGGCAGACGAATATCTTTTATTGTCTCAGCTGCATCACTTTCATGTCGTCCTTGAACAACAACATCAAACCGAGCGCCGCCGTCGCCAAACTTAATATCAACCACTCGCACATCTGCCTGCGGTGAAACACCATAGGTTATGATGCGTCTATCTTCGATGTGGCCCATGATCGTCTGAACTTCTGGATGGTCAATGCACAGAACGGCGAAACCATAGAAGGGGATGTTTTCAATAAATGTTTTAAACGCCCCACGCAGTGCATCAAAATCTCCATAATGATCGAGATGCTCAGGATCAATGTTAGTAACAATCGCGATTGTCGACGGTAATTTTATGAACGTGCCGTCAGATTCATCCGCCTCGACAACCATCCACTCGCCTTCACCAAGCCGAGCGTTTGTACCATAGGCATTGATAATGCCACCATTGATCACAGTTGGATCCAAATCGCCAGCATCAAGAAGAGATGAAACCATTGACGTCGTTGTTGTTTTTCCATGGGTACCTGCGACCGAGACACACCATTTCAGACGCATCAATTCTGCCAACATTTCCGCACGACGCACGACCGGAATGTGACGCTCTTTTGCCGCAATTAGCTCCGGATTATCCGATTTAATCGCGCTTGATATAACAACAACACCAGCGCCAGTCAGATTGTCCTCAGACTGACCAATCTGTACGGAGATACCCAATTCACGTAATCGCTTTACATTTGCGCTTTCAGCGGCATCGCTGCCTTGCACATCATAGCCGAGATTATTCATCACCTCGGCAATACCACTCATGCCAATACCACCGATACCAACGAAATGTATCAAACCTGCATTGAAGGGAATACTCGCCATTCGTTTACTCACTTCCCTTGTCTGCGCCGCTGGTCTTTTTTGACCGACGCATCGCTAATTTTTCTACTAGGTCCGCCAAGACAGACACCGCATCGGGTTTTCCCAATCTCTTCGCCGCTGCAGCAGCCCCTTTGAGGGCGGATTGATCAACCAGCAATATCGAAAGAAGCTGCGACAGAGAATCAGGGGTCAGAGAATCCTGCGGTAAAAGCCATGCGCCGCCTGCTTCAACCAAGAATTTTGCATTCGCTGCCTGGTCTCCATCGATGGCTTGGGGCAGGGGCACCAATATAGCTGGGCGCCCCAATACTGTGAGCTCACAAATCGTCGACGCACCTGACCGCGCTATTATCAGATGCGCTGAAGACATGAGCGCAGGCAGGTTGTCAAAAAAGGGAGCAAGCGTAACCTGAATATCTATCCGGTCATAAGCAGCTTGCGCAGCATCAAGATCCTCTTCGCGACATTGCTGCCAAATTTCAAGTCTTTTGCGAACATCTGATGACAAACATTCGATGGCTGCTGGAACAACATGTGAAAATATCGCCGCACCCTGACTGCCACCGAAGACCACCAGGCGAAGATCGCTAGTATCGTCAAAAACTGGATAAGGTTTGGAGGCTTTTTCGCTAATTGCGGGACGGACAGGCGTACCGGTCAATTCCTGCAGCGGTTTTACTTTTTCCGGCACACCAACCGGGTCCGGAAAGGTCACCGCTATCGCATTCATGCGCGAGGCAAGCGCTCGATTGGCACGACCCATTACGTTGTTTTGTTCCTGTATGCACCGCGGTAACCGGCGCAAGATACCTGCTATCATTGGGGGTGCACTAGGGTATCCACCAAAGCCGATAATCGCCGAAGGTTTCATTTTGCCTAGATCCCAAAAGGCATGCCAAACACCTTTTCCAATTTGCAAGAGCGCAGATAAACGTCCGGCCAAACCACGTCGAGAGAATGTCGCCGAAGGTAGTGAGATAATCTTTGCATCCTCGAACTGATCACTCCACCGTAACCCTCTTTCATCGGTAAACAGAATAATTTTATGACCTCTTCGCTTCAACTCACCGGCAAGAGATAAGGCAGGAAACAGGTGTCCACCGGTTCCTCCAGCTGCAATAGCAATCGCTGAGGACGCACTCATGTCAAAACACCTCTTGCAGATGTTTGTAGACTGCGTCGGCGTTTAGATTGTGCGCTTGCTCGCCTTCTGGTCAAAGCCAGTAACATTCCCATCGAGATAGACAATGCCAACAGAGATGATCCGCCATAGGATACAAACGGTAAGGTCATTCCTTTGGCCGGCAGCAAGCTCATATTAACTGCCATATTGATGAACGCTTGTAGACCAAACATCGTTGCCAGCCCGGTTGCTGCCATCTGCACAAACGGATCGGTAGTCTCATAGGCCCGCAACAAACTACGCATGACAATCACAGCAAAGATCAGGACGACTACAAGACATAGAAAGATCCCAAATTCCTCGGCTGCGACAGCAAAGATGAAGTCTGAATGCGCATCCGGCAAAATACGTTTTACCGATCCTTCGCCGGGGCCCTGCCCAGTGAAACCGCCTGTACGAAAGGCTTCCATCGCCGTATCAATCTGGTAGGTATCGCCGGATTCTGGGTGCAAAAACCGATCAATCCGGCTGGCCACGTGGTCAACATTTTTGTACGAAACCCAACCAGCAATCATACCGCCGAGGCTCGCACCAAATACCCATACCAGCGGTACACCGGACAGAAAGAACAATGTCCCCCAAATAGCGGTGATGAGAAATGTTTGGCCAAAATCTCGCTGTAGCACGAGCAACGCTGCAACACCGATGAGCAATCCAAAGCTCAACAAGGTTGGTAGAAATTTATTTTCTTGCGGCCGCCAAGAAAACAGCGCAGCGGCCACGATTATAAATCCTGGTTTTAAGAACTCCGAGGGCTGCAGGGTAAAGCCGCCAATAGGAAGCCATCTCCGCGCACCCTTGATTTCCGGTCCGACAAACAACGTCGCGACGACCAAAAAAAGCGACACACCAAATAACATGTATCCAAGACTGCGGATCGCTCCTGCGGGAAGAGCAGAAATAGCCAACAGGAGAAATAGAGACGGAACAAGATACATCAACTGTCGATACACAAAATGGTAGGATGCCAGATCGATTTTTAAAGCCACTGCTGGGCTGGCCGCAAGCACCAAAACAAACCCTGTGCCGATGAGCAGTGCTACGCCCATCAACACAACATGGTCAACGGTCCACAACCATTCACTCAATGTACTCTGGTCGGTGCGTGTCAGTTTCATCACGCCGCCGCACCTCCTTTGTCTTTAAGATTCAGTTCGACTACTTCTCCCTTAGATTTGAGAAGTGCATCCACAACATCGCGGAAATGTTCACCGCGTGCTTCAAAGTCTCTAAATTGGTCAAACGATGCACAACCTGGAGAGAGTAGGACAACTGTGTTTGAATTTTTGCTCGCAACTGCATCTTGGAACGCCAAGTCCGTGGCTTTCTCAATCGTGTCGACATAAATATAAGGTGCTTTTCCTTCAAGAGTGTGAGCCAAAGTATCTGCAGCCTCGCCGACGAGATACGCCTTCACAATATGAGAAAAATGCGGTGACAGATTTTCAAAATCATCGCCCTTTGAGCGCCCACCGGCGATCCAGTAGATTGTGTCGAAACAAGCCAACGCTTTTTCTGCAGCTTCACCATTTGTCGCCTTTGAATCATTGATAAAGCGGACATTCGCAATCTGGCCAACCGTCTCAATCCGGTGAGGCAACCCGGCAAAGTTTTCAAACCCGGTGGTAATTCGGTTTTTCTCCACATCAAACTGTCTC
>JAJFIN010000004.1 GCA_021774955.1 Alphaproteobacteria bacterium
CATATGGTGATATCGAAATTTTTGAAAAAGCTCGTCGAACTCTGCAAGACATTCGGCAACCATGTAGGCATCGCCGTGCGTGTATTGTGAATCGTAGATGTTTTCAATTGTGAGGTTCTCAGGCTCTAAGTAGGATTCCACAAAACTTTGCCACAACGGGACGGGCATTTGTTGAAGGGTCCGGAAGCTTGGCGATTCCTGCCCGGATCCATTTCCTAGCTGCTGCCGAATGGCCTGATAGTCTTTTGGCGACATGGTTTCCAGCACAGACAATTGCTCGATGAGCTGGCGTTGCAGCAATTGAACACGTCTGAACAGTGTGATGACTCTGTTGGTATTGGTTTCGCGGATGAAGTCATCGATGTCCAACAGAGTGTATGCGATGAGCTTCATCCACAGCTCTTCGACCTGGTGGACGATCTGAAACTGCAGTTCGTCGCCGTTGCACAAGGCGTCGAAGTCTTTCTGGCAGTGTAAAAGCTTGCCGGTATTTAAATAGACTTCATAGTCGAGCGTGCCTTCACCATTCATCATTTGATAAAATTGTTGGCGGTCCATTGAATTGCCTCTCGTGTTTCTCGGATTCACTTCACTTGGAGTGATAGATATCAGGCGTTGCAAAGTTTATGTATCCAATAATATACACAATATTGTTGATATGTAGAGAATATGACTACAATATGGAATATACGGAGTGAAAATGGTCTTTAGAATGGCGAGATTATTGTGATTGATTTAGACGACGTTGATAAGAAAATCCTCACCATTCTCCATCGTGAAGGCCGATTGAGTAACGTTGCTCTCGCCGAACGCATCAATCTCTCTCCAACGCCTTGTTTGAAACGGGTAAAGCGTCTCGAAAGTAATGGGGTCATCGCCTATTACAGTGCCGTGACGCAACCGGAGAAGCTTGGTCTTGGCGTTTCGGCGCTCGCACTCATTGAACTGGAAAAAAACACTGCTGATTGGGCGCGTGAGTTTGAGGCTTCGGCGAAAGAAATATCAGAAATTACTGATTGTTATGTAACCACGGGAAAGCACGACTACATATTAAAGGTGTATGCGGATAGTTTGCCTGCGTATGAAATGATTACCAAGGAAAAACTTGGCGGGCTTCCTCATGTGAGTAGTATCGAGACTATCATCATTCTCAACCAAGTCATATCGAATGGTGCGTTACCACTTCCCTCGTAGATGTTGGGGCATAGGAGAAAAATTAACTCATCAGCAGATCTCGGTTTTGTGACACGTAGTCAAAAAGAAAGTCACGCACCACACGAATGCGTGCTGTGTGCTGAAGGTCTTCGTGAGTAAGAAGCCAAAATGTACGCTCCAACTCTACTTCGTTTTGAAGGATTGGTACGAGCTTACTTTCCTGCTGAGCTAGAAACTGAGGTAGGATGCAAAGTCCACCGCCTTCAATGGTCAAGTTTAGCTGGGCAATTAGACTCGAGCTGCGAATATGCGGATCTGATTTGGTGATCGTTTGAAGGTAGCGCAGCTCCGGTGCGTAGATCTGATCATCGACATAACCTATAAGACGATGGTTTTTGAGATCGGTCACGGATTTAACTGGTTCATTCATGTCCAGATACGATTGCGATGCGTATAATTTCAGCCGATAGTCGGTCAGTTTTTGGGAGATAATTCGGCCGTGGCGCGGCTTTGCCAATTGAATGGCTAAGTCGATCTCACGTTTGGTCAGACTTAAAAAACCAGCGCTGGCGATCAGATCAAGATCGATATTTGGAAACTCGAGCGAAAACCCTGCCAATCCTTTGGCGATGAAAAAGGCGCCGAACGCTTCGGTTGTGTTAAGGCGAACGGCTCCAGACAAAGCTTTGTCACCGCCCAACACGCTTTCTCGTGCGTCGAAGACAGCCGTTTCGCATTGCTCCGCATGTGCAAGCAGACGCTGGCCTTCGGCAGTAAGGATGTGTCCCGCCCGGGTTCGATCAAACAAATGAGTGGATAAGCTTGATTCCAGTCGTTGGATTCGACGGCTGATCGTGGTTTGATCGAGGTTAAGGCGTTCGGCTGCAACAGCAAGTCGACCTTGCCGTGCTAGCTCTAAAAAGATCTTTAGATCATCCCAGTTCATCAGGTTTGCGTTGCGTTTTTGCAGGTATATACCGGCTTATTTACGATTTTAATGGGCGTATTTGCAAGCTAATATGACCCCCACCAGAAAATTGCAAAGAGTTTGAGCGATAACAGGAGAGCGACGTGACCACAGAACATCATCATTTCATCAATGGCGCAGAAGTTCGGGGAGAAAGCGGTAGGTTTGGCGATGTCTTCAATCCGACAACTGGTGACGTTCAAGCCAAAGTAGCGTTGGCATCCAAGTCTGAAACTGAGAAAGCTATTGCCTCCGCCGAAGCCGCCTATCCATCCTGGTCGGCTGTCAATCCACAACGGCGCGCGCGCGTTATGTTTCGATTTAAAGAATTGATCGAACAGAATATGGATGAGCTGGCTGCGATGCTTTCTCGGGAGCACGGTAAAGTCATTGCAGACTCTGTGGGAGACGTTCAACGGGGTTTGGAAGTGATCGAATTTGCCTGCGGCATCCCTCATCTTTTAAAAGGGGAGTACACAGAGGGTGCTGGTCCGGGTATCGATCTCTATTCGATGCGGCAGTCGCTAGGTGTTGTTGCTGGTATCACGCCATTTAATTTTCCTGCGATGATCCCGATGTGGATGTTCGGCGTTGCGATTGCCTGTGGCAATACATTTGTTCTCAAGCCGTCTGAAAAGGATCCATCGGTTCCGCGCCGCTTGGCTGAATTAATGCAGGAAGCTGGAGCGCCGGAGGGTGTCCTTAATGTCGTCAATGGCGATAAGGAGGCCGTCGATACCATTCTGACCGATCCTCGAGTTCAAGCCGTAAGTTTTGTCGGATCTTCAACTATCGCTGAATATATCTATCAGACATGTGCCGCACACGGAAAACGTGTTCAGGCGATGGGTGGCGCTAAAAATCATGCGATCATTATGCCCGATGCTGATCTTGACCGTGTTGTCGATGATCTCATTGGCGCTGGCTATGGCTCGGCCGGCGAAAGATGCATGGCAATCTCCGTTGCAGTGCCTGTTACGCAGGCTGTTGGTGATGAGCTTGTTCGACGTTTGAAGCCACGCGTAGAGGAATTACGGGTTGGCCCTTCGGATCAGTCGGGTGTTGATTTTGGCCCGATGGTGACGCGCGAACACAGGGATAAAGTAAAATCCTTTGTTGACCTGGGTGTTGAGGAGGGAGCTGACCTGGTCGTAGACGGTCGCGAGTTTTCGCTTCAAGGATACGAAGATGGATTTTACATGGGTGGGTGTCTCTTTGATCATGTCAAAGACGACATGAAGATCTACAAAGAAGAAATATTCGGACCTGTTCTTTCTATCGTCCGTGCAGACGATTTTGAGTCTGCAGTGGCGCTGCCATCCAACCACCAATATGGCAATGGTGTTTCTATATTTACACGAGATGGAGATGCCGCCAGAGATTTTGCGTCACGTGTTAATGTCGGCATGGTCGGGGTCAACATTCCGATTCCTGTGCCGCTGGCCTACCATACCTTTGGTGGATGGAAACGGTCAGCCTTTGGTGATGTTAACCAGCACGGACCGGAAGGCGTGAGATTTTATACAAAAATCAAAACGGTTACATCTCGTTGGCCGACGGGTGTTCGCTCTGGTGCTGACTTTGTTATTCCGACAATGAAATAGCGGCGTGCAATCTGAACCGGCAGAAAGTAGATAACAATGAATTTTGAACTTTCGGAAGATCAACTAGCGTTTCAATCTGCGGCGCGGAGTTTTGCTCGTTCGGAATTAGCGCCGTACGCAAGTGAATGGGATGAAAGGGAAATCTTTCCGGTTGAGAAGTTTCGTCAAGCGGGCGAACTTGGCTTTGCCGGTATTTATGTCAGAGAAGATGTAGGTGGGAGTGCCTTGACGCGTTTGGATGCCGCCCTCATTTTCGAAGAGCTATCCTATGGGTGCACATCCACAGCGGCATTCATTTCGATCCATAATATGGCATCGTGGATGATTGACCGCTTTGGTAATGACGAACAACGTCGGCGCTTCCTGCCGCAGTTCACGACCATGGAAAAGCTTGCAAGTTACTGCCTAACAGAACCAAGTTCGGGATCTGATGCGGCTTCTTTGAAGACCAAAGCGGTGCTCGACGGAGATCACTATGCTGTCAACGGTGGCAAGGCGTTTATTTCTGGTGCGACCGTATCTGACTATTACGTGTGCATGGTGCGAACGGGTGAGGACGGACCAAAAGGTGTATCTTGTTTGGTTATCGACAAAGATACACCGGGCTTAAGTTTCGGTGCGTTAGAACGAAAAATGGGGTGGAATTCACAACCTACAGCGCAGATCCTATTTGACGATTGTCGCGTACCAGTCTCCAACCGAATTGGCAAGGAAGGGGAGGGGTTCAAGTTTGCCATGATGGGACTTGATGGGGGGCGCCTCAATATTGGCGCCTGTTCGCTTGGCACAGCCCAGGCCGCACTTGATCAAGCGCTCGCCTACGCACAGGAGCGCAAGCAATTCGGCAAAACCCTTTCCGAGTTTCAAGCACTGCAATTTAAATTGGCCGATATGGCGACCGAGCTTGAGGCGTCACGCTTGATGATCCGCCATGCCGCTTCAACGCTTGATGCAAAACATCCCGAGGCAACCAAATATTGCGCCATGGCGAAGCGCTTTGCGACCGATGCAGGATTCAATATTTGTAACGAGGCCCTGCAAATACACGGCGGTTACGGTTATTTGAAAGACTTTCCTTTGGAACGTCATGTGCGCGACACGCGGGTCCACCAAATACTTGAAGGAACTAACGAAGTCATGCGTGTGATTATTTCTCGAGAAATGCTTCGCCGATGAATGTGAATGGATTTACTCCCAATGGATGACAGTTCAGAGGTCGTTTTTAAACAACAAAGTGGGGCAGGGCAGATTTGTTTGAATCGTCCAAAGGCTCTCAATGCTCTTACGCTGAATATGTGCCATGCCATGATCGACCAATTGCAGCAATGGTCGGAGGATCAATCAGTACACATAGTAACTATCGAAGGTGCTGGTGAGAAAGGTTTTTGCGCAGGTGGAGATATCCGAGCGCTTTATGATTCTGGCAAAACAGGCACGTCCCTGATATCTGATTTCTATGCCAATGAGTACCGGCTTGATACGCTCATCAAGGAATATTCCAAACCTTACATCGCTTTGATGGATGGAATAACCATGGGCGGTGGTGTGGGTGTTTCTGTCAACGGCGCTTACCGGATTGTCACTGAAAATACCCTGTTTGCTATGCCTGAAACTAGTATTGGGTTATTTCCTGATGTTGGCGGTACATATTTTCTACCGCGTCTCCCGGGACAGTTTGGCATGTATTTGGGATTGACCGGTGCGCGGTTGAAGGCGGCGGATTGCCTCCATGTTGGGATTGCAACTCATTTTGTAGAGCACGCACGTCTGGAAGACCTAAAGGAGGCGTTGTGCACAGCATCTGCAGAAACTTGTTCTTCAGTTCTTGATGCGTATTCCGCTGATCCAGGCGAGGCACCGCTGACCAACCTGCGAAAGAAAATCGATGATCATTTTGGACAGGAATCTATTTCTGCGATTATGCAATCGCTTAAAGCGGGTGGATCCGACTGGGCGGTGAAAACTCGCGAAATACTGTCTGGTAAATCGCCAACATCGCTTTGTTTAACCCATGAACAATTGACCCGCGGGCGCAACCTCTCCTTTCGTGAATGTATGTTGCTCGAATATCGGCTGACGCAACGGATTATGGCGGGCCATGATTTCTACGAAGGGGTGCGTGCGGTGATCATCGATAAAGATCAAAATCCGCAATGGCAACCATCGACTTTAAATGATGTAGCCCAAGACATGATTGATGCGCACTT
>JAJFIN010000031.1 GCA_021774955.1 Alphaproteobacteria bacterium
GCTAAAGGCGATTAGGCTGCTTGCTCGAGATCGGCTAAATAGGCTCGAATACGGTCAGCGTTTGCGCCGAGATCACTGATGCCAACCCGCGAAACCGAACGCACATCAACGCGCGTGCCCTCACCTTCAATCCCTGTTAAACGAATAACAACATCATCCTTAAAGCCAAACCAGAATGTCGTGTCAGTTGCCTCGACAACCATTCTCTCCGGCTCTGCTGAAACAATTTTCCACCCCTGTCCCTCGGCCACCGTCAGCGCGATATCAAACACATCGGCTGGTGTGAGCGGGATCACGAGTGGTTGAATGTCCGGGTAATGTTGTTGCTGAAGGTCGACAACCAAAACGCGTTCTTTAGATCCAAAGGCGGCCGGTGCGGTCTTGCCCACATAATCCAACGTGTTTGTGCCTTCATCGCGCAGGGCCACCACAACATCAAAAACTGGAGGGTTTTCGGTGTCGGTCGAAATATCGTGGATCATGGGAGCGCCGCTATTGGCCGATATCACGCTAAAGAGAAACAAAGCTGTGGCACCACCCAGCACCAAACCAATGATCGCCGGGAGCTTAGAAAGTTGAACGCCTTTGGCTGGCAACACCAATCCAAGCAAACCTAAAATGGCTGCGAACCCTCCGCCGGCAATTGCCGCGGGAACAAATAACAATCCTGTGCCATAGGTCCATAGGCCGAACCTATAACCGGGCCCGGCAACCAGTGCGGCAATTGCTGCTGTGCAGGCAAAAATAAGCGACAAGCGCATCAACCACTTTTTAAAAGAACCCACTTTATCGCTCCCACATTTTACCCATCCCCACCTTACGCAGTGGGAAGTTTGTAATCTTTAAATTGCTCCCGCAAGGCCAACTTTTGGATTTTACCTGTTGCGGTGTGAGGAATTTCATCCGTGAAGACGACATCGTCCGGCATCCACCATTTGGCGATCTTATCCTCCAGAAATCTAAGGATTTCTTCTTTGGACGGATCTTCACCTTCAGCCTTGACGACAATTAGCAACGGCCGCTCATCCCACTTGGGATGGACAATACCAATCACGGCAGCTTCTTGAACTTGTGGATGACCGACCGCCGCGTTTTCCAGATCAATGGAGGATATCCATTCGCCACCGGATTTGATGACATCTTTAGCGCGGTCGGTGATCTGCATATAGCCCAACTCATCAATGGTCGCGACATCGCCGGTATCGAACCAGTCATCGGCGTCAAGCGGATCGCCGCCCTCACCTTTGAAGTATTCCTTAACAACAGCGGGACCCCGCACAAGCAAATGGCCAAAGGCTTCACCATCATGCGGCAGTTCTTTGTCGTCATCGTCGGTGATTTTGATTTCGACTGAGAAGGGTGCGCGCCCTTGTTTCAATTTTTGCTTGATGCGCTGCTCTGCGGAAAACTCTTCCATGCCCGGTTTGAGGGTGCACAGCGTTCCCATCGGGCTCATTTCAGTCATGCCCCAAGCATGGATTACTTCAACGCCGTAATTGTTTTCAAATTTTTCGATCATCACTTGCGGGCATGCAGAGCCGCCGATGACAACTTTATTCAAGTAAGGCAGTTCTTTATTATTGGCTTCCAAATATTGCAGCAACATCAGCCATACGGTGGGAACCGCCGCAGTGCTTGATACCTTCTCGGTGTCCAAGAGTTCGAAGATACTTTCTCCGTCCATCTTAGCCCCGGGCATGACGAGCTTAGCGCCAGCCATTGGGGCGGCAAAGGTCAAAGCCCAAGCATTGGCATGGAACATCGGCACGACTGGTAAAACAGCGTCCTGTGCACTTAAACCAATAACGTCTGCTTGATTAGCAACAAGCCCGTGAAGCACGTTCGAACGATGAGAATAAAGAACGCCTTTGGGATTGCCCGTCGTACCGGAAGTATAACAAAGACCCGCAGCGTCATTTTCATCGACATCTGCCCAGGCAAAATCATCGTCCGCACCTTTGATCCATTCTTCATAGACAACAGCATTGGTGAGAGATGTGTTGGGCATGTTTGCTTCATCGGTCATAACGATGATTGTTTTTACGGTTGGAATTTTGTCCTGAATACCCTCGATCACTGGGACAAACGTCGTGTCTACAAAGAGCACGCAATCTTCTGCGTGGTTCATGATGTAGACGAGTTGCTCTGGGAAGAGGCGAGGATTGACGGTATGGCAGACAGCACCACAGCCCATGACGCCGTACCAGGTTTCCATATGGCGATCGGTGTTCCAAGCCATAGTGGCAACGCGGTCGCCAGATTTGACCCCCATATTCACGAGCGCTTTGGCAACGCGGCGCGACCGGCTATGCAGTTCAGCAAGGGTCGTTCGTCTAATCGGCCCTTCTATTGACCGCGTGACCATTTCACGCTCACCGTGGTTCCGTGCCGCATGATCCAGCACTTTAGGCACCACCAATCGCCAATCTTGCATCAATCCATGCATGTATTCTTCCCTCCCACTCTTCTCAGGCAATCCAACCCTATGATTTTGTTTAATTTTAGCACCTGACCCCTTCGGCAACAAGGGTGCAGCGATGCGCTTTTGTTCGCGACAATTTGGCTTCCGCAAATGGGTTACAGATCCGCACAATTTGGATATTCTCGCGCATTATCCATGGTTCACTGGGAATTTGAAAATGACGAAAAGCATGAGGTTTGATCGCAGGTTTACGGCTTTAATTGCTCTCGCTTTGTCACTGATTTTGCCAGGAATAGCACTCGGCCAGGAAACTGCTGGGATAAATGTTCACGGTGCCTGGGCCCGGGAAAACCCACTCACCGGCCGCAATGGTGCGGCCTACATGGTTCTTGAAAATACCGGCTCCGCAGATTTTCTCATTGGCGCTCAGTCTTCCTTGGCCGAACGCGTCGAAGTGCATACACATATCATGGACGGCGATATTATGCGTATGCGGAAGCTTGATGAATTGACGCTCGCGAAGGGTGAAGTGACGACCCTGGCCCCTGGCGGCCATCATCTGATGATGTTCGATCTCAAGAGTCCCCTGGTGCCGGAGCACTCATTCCCGCTGATGCTTTTATTCAAATCGGGCAAAACAATAGAGGTCGATGTCGAAATCCTATCGCACAAACAAGCGATGGATAAAGCTAAAGGCCCAGCCTCTTCACAACATCATTGATCAAATTGGGCAGCTTTAGACACGCTCCAAAACGACAACGGGAATTTCGCGCTCTGCTTTCGCTTTGTAGTCGTTGTAGGTTGGAAAAATCTGTTCCATGATTTTCCACAGGCTAGGACGTTCGTCAGTGTTGGCTGTTCTGGCGCGGGCTGAAAACTTTTCTGCTCCGACTTGTAGTTTGACATCAGAATTAGCATCAAGATTGAGATACCACGACGGATGATCTGGGTGCCCGCCTTTTGAAGCGACAATAAGGTAATTGTCCCCATCGCGCCCATAGATCAGCGGGATCGATTGAGGTTTGCCGGATTTCCGGCCGATGGTTGTTAGTAACAACGTAGGCACCCCATTCCAGATATGGCCGTCTTCACCATCGGTCTCAATGTACCGGCGCATATGGTCTTGGATCCAGTCTGGAAGATTGGGCGAAATAGAAATGTTTTCTGTCATCGGATGTCTCTTCCCAACCTGCTGGCACTCAGATTAGTGAGGGGTTGTTTGTGTTATAAGAGTTTCTGTCAATGGTTCACGCAACGCCGTCTGACGCGCAATACAAAGTTCAATCGATTCAAGTGTCTGTTCTAAGTGACGCTTACCACCATCAATGAGATCAATAATGGCATTGAGTTGAGCCACCTGTTCGCGGGCCTCTTCACTGCACAGACTTTTGCCCCATTGCGCCAGCACAAAACTGCGCGACGGACCCAAAGTGGTCAAAATCGCATCCTGGTTGACCCGCGCCCAGTCCCACAGCTCTTTTTTATGAAGCGAGCGGTTGGCCCATTCCCAAGTCATCGCGTTAACCTCAGGCCATCGCAATTGATCTGACAAAACGAAATTCAATGTTTCCAGACGCCGTGTTTCGTTTGATTGATAAGGAAGCGCTTGAGCAAACAATTGCCTGAAGTTGGGGTCTGTGGATTGATCAAATCTCGAAAATGCGAATTCGTATTCTGCGTCATCTGCTTGATCCAGATAGACAGCAAGTGCGACTTTCATCACTGTGTTATTCATGGCTTTCTTGTTGAGCGGTGTGCTTAAATCGTCGCCAAGATAGTGGCGCGCCATTTGGTCCATCTCTGAGCGAATTCGTTTATGGTCAGCTTCGAGTGCCATGAACTCCATTACACGCATGCGAATGAGAGCTGTGTTCTGAGGGTCTTCTGCATCTGCCGCGCTATAAGGCCAAATCCCAAGACGCGCGGCGGCAGGACCATAAAGACGCTTCAGTTCATCTTCAACCGCGCCTCTATGCTCAGACACGACGATATTGTTTTTGATGTCACGCCATTGAAGCAACGCACCATAGACATGGCCATATTCAACTGCACTGGCAGCTTCCTCTAACGCATCAATAAAGTTTGATGCGGTCATTTGCCCTGCACGCATCGCCGCACTGGCACTATCGAAATATGTGTATTTCTCTGCACTGGTGAGCTGGTCGTAGTGATCCGTTAGCGCCGCCCAGCCCGCATCACCAAATGACCAGCGATAATATCCGGCACCATCGGCATTGGGCATGACATAGGCCGGACAGCTTTGCGATTGCAGATCGACACTTTGCTCCCGCTCAGTCATCAGCGCACAAGTCTTTTCCCTTCTGCCTTCTGCTTCATAAGCCAGGCACACAGGAATTCGCCAAACTTGGTCTCTACTCCCCTGAGATCCAAGCGGGAAATATCTTGCTTGAGAGAGTTTGACATGGGCTGTTTCACCTTCCGTGCATTGCAATTCGACGGAAACCATAGGCACACCAGGCTGGTCAAGAAAGGACGTAAAAGCTTCGATGACCTCAGGTCGATCCGCCGCCATGGCAAGAGATTCCATGAAATCGGTAAAGCTGGCGTTGCCATGCGTGAAGCGTTTCATGTGAGTGCGCACGCCTTCACGGAATACATCCTCGCCTAGAAAGTTTTCAAACATCGACAAGACTGCCCCACCCTTATTATAGGTGATGGCGTCAAATGCATTGTTGATATCGTGGTAGCTTTTGATGGGTTCGTGAATTTTCCGTGTACTTATGAGTGAATCGCTATTCATAACTCCAAGCGCATCGCTCAACGTGGTGCGTATATAACCATCATCGCCAGTTGCCAGCGTTGCCGACTTATACCCCATCCAATTGGCGAACGCTTCGTTAAGCCAAATGTCATCCCACCAGATGGGCGTTACCAGGTTGCCAAACCATTGATGGGCAAGCTCATGGGCGTGGACCGAAGTGTAGGCCGATATATCTACGGGGCTGGACTTATCGTTCAAGAGTAGGAGCTGCTCACCATAGATAATCGCTCCGGCATTCTCCATGGCGCCGCCCCCCATATCGGGTGCAGCGATGAGATCGAGCTTTTCATAAGGGTATGGCGTATCGAAATAGTCCTCGAGAACATCAACGATCTTTGCCGTGTGCTCGAGCGCGTAGTCAAACTCTTTGCCTTTGCCCTTTGTTGCAATCCCACGCAGGGGGATCGTCCAATCTCGATGAGTATTGGTCGGTAATGGTTCCCAGTCAACAACATCCCAAGGCCCGACGGCAAAGGCCAGCAAATAAGTCGGCAATGGTTTGGTGGTTGCGAATTGAACACGACGATAGCCGCCCTCCAATTCCGTCTCTTCCAAGACCGGCGTATTGGAGACGGCGACATCGTCTGCCCTCACGGTCAAAGCAATATCAAAAGGCACTTTGAAACGCGGCTCATCAAAGGAGGGAAAGGCGCGACGGGCGTCCAAAGGTTCAAACTGGGTGTAAACATAGTCTTCACCGGAAACGTTGACTTGATGCAGTCCGAAAACCCCTTTGGAATAAGGAGCTTGATATTTGAGTGTTAGTGTCGCTTTGCCCGGCCCGGCGTATTCCTTAAAGATCAATTCACCAACGCCACTTTGATGCAAAGACATATATAGCGCAGGGATTTGCTTTCCATCTTCTAGCGTGATGTATGAATCGGTGATTTCCATGTCGCGGGCATGAAGCCAGACACGAGCGAGTTTGTGTTTCAGTTCGACATCGATAGTAGAGGTGCCAGTAAAGCCCTCCTGCGACGGGTCGATATTGATATCAAGTGTGTAGCGGAGTGGTTCCACTTCATCGCCGAGCTGACCCAGTGGCGTCTCTATATTGTCAAACACTGCATTGGCAGTTGGCGATGTCGTGCCATCGCGCCAGAATGTGATGCCTGCTGAAATGGCACCGACGATCACCAATATCCAAACTACCGTATATCGCATTTTACCTCACAAAACTCGAAGATGACCTCTCGGCGCCCACGATCTGATCAGACGTGTTGGCCGCCATTGATGTGAATTTCTGAACCGGTGACATAACTTGATTCATCTGTACACAGGAAGTAGATCGTACGCGCGACTTCCTCAGGCTGCCCAAGCCTGCGAAGTGGGAGCTGTTCTACCATATCTACAGTACCGGGCGACAAGATTGGGGTCTCTATTTCACCTGGTGCAATGGCATTCACACGAATACCCAAGGGGCCAAGGTCAGACGCCATTTCGCGGGTGACTGAAGCCAGCGCTGCTTTAGATGCGGCATAAGCCGACCCAGCATAAGGATGAACCCGACTGCCCGCGATTGAGGTCACATTGACGATTGAACCACGGCTGCGGGACAGAGCCTCTGACAAGCCCTTGGCCAATTGAATGGTTGAAAACAAGTTTACCTGAAACACATTGAGCCAGAGATCGTGGGGGGAATTGAGAATGCCCAACCGGCCTCCGTCCTCATCCTTGGGCGATATGCCAGCATTGTTGATCAGGGCGTGTAAGACCCCACCGTCTAGCCGGTTTTTCATCTCGATAATCGCTTCTTCAACATTGGCGGCATCGGCAAGATCGACCTGAATGTGATCTTCAGGACCGGCTTCCCACGGGCAATCCTCCGGAAAGGCGTGGCGAGAACAGGTAATGACCCGCCAACCGGCTGACGAAAACCGCTTGACCGTCGCATGGCCAATACCCCGGCTGGCGCCAGTTAGGATGAGGGTTTTTCTACCGCTTTCAGATGTCGAGGTCATGGTGCTTGTTTAAAGCAAAGGGGTTGGTGTTGCTATAGCACGTTTAGAAGATCACAAAAGAGTTAGCGCGGCAATTGCCAGAGGCACAGTCACGCATCAGCTCAGGCGAAAACAAGAACCAGCCCGCGGATAATGAACAGACTGC
>JAJFIN010000301.1 GCA_021774955.1 Alphaproteobacteria bacterium
TTGTGCTGAAGCCCAGCCGTTGTCGATGACGATGGCAAGAGGCCCTGATCCCTTGAACTCCGTTGAGCGCGTAACAAAAGGATCAGAAAGCCCAATTATGATCAGACCACAAATGATGAGCCGCAGAATTAATAACCATGGCGGCGTGTGCTGGGGTGTTTGAGTCTCATCGGCTAACCCAGCAAGAAACCGGATTGCTGGAAATTTGATTTTCTTGGGCGCCGGCGGTGTCACGCGCAATAACCACCACAACATGGGTAACGCCAGCAAGGCTGTCAGGAGTAACGGTTCGGCAATGGTTAGAACGCCAAAATTGATCATTGCCGCCCTCGATCCGGCCGATCAAGGGAACCTTCAAGTGTTGTATAAAGTGGCAGTAGTGCTGCTTGCGCTGGATGATCTGTCCGGTGAGTGGTGAAACTCCAACCCAATGGTTTTAAAATATCAGTGATTGATTGTTGATGAGCGCGATACCGATGTTCGTATTCGGAGCGGAGTGTTTCGACTTTGCCGAAGGTGAGAGGGTTCTGACCTTCAAACGATTCAAATCTGACGCGCCCTTCAAATGGAAGGTTTTCTTCTGCCGGGTCGGCGATCATAACGAGGTGTCCAAGTGCGCCACGGGCAGCAAGAGTGTGTATGCATGATGCGAGTTCATCAAGATCGGTCAGGAAGTCACTGAACAAAACGAGACAAGCATGGCGGGGCAATTCAACATTTGAGGGTAATTTGCGCGGTGCGGTTTCTTGATCGACGAGCATAGCGCTCATGCGACGCAATTGCGCGCGGCCGGTTGCAGGTCTGAGGTCTCCGCCAAGGATCGCAATGCGCTCGCCACCGCGCACCAGTAAAGAGGCAAGAGCGGTTGCGAGCAGACTCGCTCGCTCTAGTTTTGAGCACGGGGCAAAGGTCGAGGTGTAATCCATCGTTGAGGCATTATCGCGCCAAATCCATACGCTTTGGGCGGCCTCCCATTCGTGTTCACGCATGAATACGTGTTGTGATTTTGCCGAACGACGCCAATCGATAGCGCTTGCTGGATCGCCGGGATGATAACGACGATATTGCCAGAATGTTTCGCCCATTCCCACACGGCGGCGCCCATGAATACCTTGCGCGACGGTTTCTGCTATGCGCTCTGCATCGACCATAAGGGATGGGAAAGCATTTGCGAGGTCCTCTGCATGCAGACGAACCTTATTTTCTAATATCGATTGTTTTGAGTCTTGTGACATTGTTGTGACGCGCTTTTACAATAAGGGCTCGCATAGGCGTTTGATAACATCATCCATGGTCACTCCGTCTGCGCGTGCCGAAAAGGTCAGCGCCATGCGATGGCGCATGACCGGTGGGGCGAGGGCGATAATGTCATCGATCGACGGTGCCAAGCGACCTTGCAAAAGCGCGCGGGCGCGGCTTGTTAACATGAGCGCTTGACTAGCCCGTGGGCCAGGCCCCCAGGACACGGATTGATTGATGAATGGCGAGGCCTCTTCTCCGGGACGCGCGCGGCGCACCAAATCAAGAATGGCGTCAATTACCCCATCGCCCACCGGCATGCGGCGCACCAATTGCTGGGCAGCCTGCACATCAAGCGCGCTCATGACTTGCGGTACGGTTTCTTCATTGAACCCCGTTGTGTGGATTAGCATGTGACGTTCTGAAGACAGATCTGGATAGTCGACATTGATCTGCAGCAGAAAACGGTCAAGCTGTGCTTCCGGTAGGGGGTATGTGCCTTCTTGCTCAAGGGGATTTTGAGTGGCTAGGACATGAAACGGCGACGGCAATTCGTGGCGCTCGCCCGTTACAGTCACTTCATGTTCCTGCATGGCCTGTAGCAGCGCTGATTGAGTGCGAGGGCTGGCGCGGTTGATTTCATCGGCCATCAGCAGTTGGCAGAAGATTGGGCCTTTGATAAACCGAAAAGACCGACGTCCGGTCTCACTTTCTTCCAATACCTCGGCACCGATAATATCAGCGGGCATCAAATCGGGTGTAAACTGCACCCGCTTCTCAGCCAGGCCAAATACACGTCCTATGGTCTCTACAAGGCGGGTCTTGGCTAAGCCCGGCACGCCGACCAAAAGGCCATGACCGCCGGACAAGATGGTGACCAACGTTTCTTCTATAACGTCTTCTTGGCCGAAGATTGCTTGACCAATGGCAGCCTTTACTGCTGTTAGGCTTCGACCAATGGCATCGATTTGCTGGAGCGTAGCGTCGGTTGTATCGTCCATGAACTCTCACTAATGACGGAATCTGTTAATCACATTAGTACAAGGTTCGGGTTGAACCTAGTGGTGCCGCTCCTTTACATTTGGATTTTAAAGGATTTTTGTGAAAAAGGCGCAAAATGACCAGCGATAAAGTTGCAGATCTCGGTGAGGCCATCCGCGGGCTGGAACAAGTTCAGGGAGAGAAGGTGCGGGGGTTGCCGCCGGTGCATCTCTGGAACCCGCCCTTTTGTGGCGACCTTGATATGCGGATTGCCCGCGACGGGACCTGGTTCTATTACGGATCGCCGATCAAACGCGAGCGCATGGTGCGGCTGTTTTCAACCATCTTGCGCCACGATGATGACGGCAAGTTCTATCTTGTCACTCCAGTTGAAAAGATCGGGATCAAAGTCGATGACGCGCCTTTTGTGGCAATAGACATGGATGTCGAGGGGACCGGCGAAGAGCAAGTTTTGCGTTTCCGTACCAATGTCGGTGACGAGACGGTGGCTGGTTCTGATCATCCCATTCATATGGAGTTTCAATCCGAGACTAAGGAGCCAGCGCCTTATGTTCATGTTCGCGACCGGCTTGAAGCTCTGATTAATCGGGCGGTCTATTACCGTATGGTCGATCTCGCTGTTGAGCATGCGGTTGACGGAGACAATATGTTTGGTGTTTGGAGTTCCGGCGTGTTTTTTCCTTTTACGAAAGTGACGGAGCTTAATGGCGAGTGACCCTATCCGTCCGATAAAGGAACATATTGAAACGCGTCTGAGCATAACTGACCCAGGGCAACGTCCGCTCAGTGGTGATTTGGATGTTGACCCGTCCATGTCGTCTTTTGCAGATGACGAGCCTGTACTGCGTCCGGCTGCTGTTTTGGTGCCGCTGGTTGAGCGGCGCAACGGTTTGACGGTTCTGTTAACGCAACGCGCTGATCATCTATCTTCACACGCCGGGCAGGTTAGTTTTCCGGGTGGGCGCGTTGAGCAGCATGATGAATCCCATGTTGAGGCGGCGTTGCGTGAGACAGAAGAAGAAATAGGGTTGGCTCGTGAGTTTGTCAGCATATCGGGCATGCTGGATATTTACCGCACGGGGACGGGCTACGCGGTTCATCCGGTGGTGGGGTTTGTGCGTGAAGGGTTTGACCTAGTTGCCGACCAGAGTGAAGTCGCAGAGATTTTTGAGGTGCCGTTTGAGTTTCTAATGGATCCGGCTAATCACCAAAAACGTAAAACTCATTGGAACGGCAAAGATCGTACTTATTATGAAATGCCCTATGGTAACTATTATATTTGGGGCGCAACGGCTGGTATGTTGGTCAACCTCTATCGACGCCTTTACACCTAAAACAGGACTATCTTTTTGATGCGAACGCTATTGTTCAATATCATTGTCTTTCTGATTCCTTTTGTGATTTACGCGATCTATTTGCGTTTGGCCGCGGAAGGCAAGCTGCGTGATAGTAAGTGGGATCAAAAGACTTTATCTCGGTTGTTTATTGGAGGTGCCGCGCTGGTGGCAGTGTCGCTGTTCTTTTTAGGAATAGATACTCAGGATAACACCGAGGGTGTATATAAGCCTGCGGAGGTGAAGGACGGCGTGTTAATTCCCTCACGGATTGAAGATCCGGATGGAGAAGGTGAATGACTAAATTTTTCACTTTTGTATTTATTGTGATTTTCGCCGCCAGTTTTGCCGCGCAATCAGCATCGGCCGATGAGGTTTTTAAGATCCTCTCTGCAGACGATCTTGTGTGGCATCCAGTTGAAGGAACTGGCGGAGTGCAGGTGGCGTTGATCGTCGGTCATCCGGAACAAGAAGGTGCCTATATCATTCGAGCGAAATTTCCACCTGGCGTTATGTCCCCGCCGCATTGGCACGATCAGGAGCGGCTGGTCACAGTAATTTCGGGGACCTGGCATTTTGGCATGAATGCCTCTGGGACATGCAAGGGGACCGTGCCGCTTGCGCCAGGAAGCTTTGCCGTTCATCCCAAAGGAGCCATTCATTACGATGGATCGTGTTCTGGTGAGGTTGTGGTACAGATCTCAGGTCCAGGACCGGTCGTTACAGAGCTTGCGGAGCAACACTAAGGAATGACCAAAAAAAACATAAAAACAATTGGCCTCCAGCCGTGGGTTCAGGCTGATGACACGCAAGCTGTCATTCAAGCCATATGCGGAGATCTTCGTGGTGCTGAGGCGCCGTTGCGGTTTGTTGGTGGCTGTGTGCGCAATGCTTTATTGGGTCACGATATTAATGACATCGATCTGGCAACACCGCTCACACCGGATGAGGTAACAGAGCGGCTTGAAAAAGCGGGTCTCAAAGCAATCCCCACTGGTATTGAGCACGGCACGGTAACGGCTGTTGCCAATCACAAGCCGTTTGAAATTACGACGCTACGAGAAGATGTCGAAACAGATGGCCGCCGAGCGGTCGTCGCCTTCACGTCTGATTGGGCGGTCGATGCCTCGCGCCGGGACTTTACCATGAATGCGCTTTATGCAGCGCCCGATGGAACGGTGTATGACGATGTTGGCGGGCTTGCCGATCTAGAACATAATCGCGTGCGATTTATTGGCGATCCGGCGCAACGCATCACCGAAGATGCTTTGCGGATATTGCGGTTTTTCCGCATTCATGCCTG
>JAJFIN010000302.1 GCA_021774955.1 Alphaproteobacteria bacterium
TTGTTCAATCTGCCAGGTGACGATATGCCGGTGGTCATGGGTGTGATTTATGAAAACCCCGGCGTGACCTTTGAAGAGGCGGTGTTCGGACAAATCGAATCGGTTCGTACGAGTAAAGGCAAGGGCGATCTCAATGCGGTCATGCGCCAGGGTCGTACCTGGATAATCGAATAACCCTATTGGTATTTCTACCTAAGTTACATCAAATTAATCCGTGTACCGCATAGATGAACGCTCGTTTGATCGTGAAGATGTCCGTGTTTTTTTGCGCAGGCCAAAATTTCGTCTTTATTGTTGACAGACAGATCGAGAGCAGAAAGACCCTCTCCGCGGTCATCGCTTAATGGCACAAAGCGGATTGTTGCGTTGAACAATGGTAGTTCCCAGCCATTAGTGCTGGTTTTTTCCGGAGATGTCCCAGCGATCGCACTCCACCGTTTTGCCAGAGCTTCGGGATCCGATGACTGAAGCTCAGCGCCGATGATCGCCTGCACCGGCCCGGTCATTGGCGTGTCTTGCCACAACTTTCCACCAGCGGGCACCCAATTGCCTTCTGGCTCTTCTTCACTATCCCAGTCAATCTCAAAAAAGGCACCCCCGGTATCGCGTGGGTGTAACTGCATATAATGGGCCGTGTCGTGTTGGCGTTCCCAGGCCACACGTACGCCCAAATTTTCGGCGTTCTCTCGACAAGCCTGCTGCTTCTCGCATGATAGCGCTTGGGTGATGACCATATATCCGCCATCGCCT
This sequence comes from Alphaproteobacteria bacterium, assembly GCA_021774955.1. GTDB lineage: Bacteria > Pseudomonadota > Alphaproteobacteria > M2410 > M2410 > JAJFIN01. Next base: position 751 of record JAJFIN010000302.1, read on the forward strand.
TGGCGCCGGTCTAGAAAGCGTCCGGCAGCGGTATTGTCCTCAATCGGGGCAACCACTTCTATAAATTGACTGCCGACCCGCAGCAATTTGTTTTCGAGCCCAAAAACTTTTACGCCTGGATCGATAAAACAAGGTGAGAGCGATAGCGTTTCGGTTAAGGCTTCGATCGAAGGATTGAGTTCTGCTGCGACCAAGCAGATCTGGCGTAGATAAAGGGACATCTCTTTTCCTTTCCAAATCTCCACATGCAGATTGGATGTTGCTTAGCAATTACAGTCTACTCGATTATTACCGATTGGACATACATCTTGATAAGCCTGGCTCTATTTCCAACCTGGTTATAAGGTTTGAGATACTGATCGGAGGAGTTTGAATGAATATGCGGTGGACAGACGTGGCAAATGGGAAAACGTCGATGTTGGCGGGAGCTTTCATTGCATTGGTGTTTAGTTCGCCCGTTTGGGCGGAAGACGAATTGGTCTTACCGTGTCAATCCGAACGGTATCACGATTTCGATTTTATTATCGGTGAATGGGACGTATTCGATTTTGCCTCAGGTGAGCAGATTGCACGCGATACTATCATCAAAGATATTGAGGGTTGCGCCCTGATACAAAACTGGCGTCAGATTGACGACAGGTTTCGCCGAGAAGGCGTGCCCTATCGCATGCGGGGGACAAGTTTGAGTAGCTTCGATGGCCGGGGCTGGATTCAGATCTGGAGTGATAATATGGGATCTTCCATTGCTTTACAGGGTGGTGTGGAAGATGGAGACATGGTTTTGCGGTCACAACGTGCTTCGCACGGAACTTTTTACTATTGGCGGTGGGCACCACAAGAAGATGGAACGGTGAAAAACCAGGGTTATTTTTCTGACTCGCCAGATGGCCCATGGAAGGATCACTTTGAAATTATATACCAACCAAGGAAAACTGCCGAGTAAGCACGTTATGCACGCTGGAGACCTGCATCCTTGCATTCGTGTTTCCCGCATACGTCGAGCAGGGTCCGGTATAGGTCACCAATTTCAATCGGTTTGGTTACATATCCAGACATGCCTGCATTGATATATGTCTCGCGGTCGCCGACCATGGCGTTGGCTGTTACTGCAACAATGGGTGTCTGTGCGTGAGGGTCGGGTAAATTACGAACAATCTTTGTGGCGGCCATGCCGTCAAGTTGAGGCATGCGGATATCCATTAGCACGGCGTCATAACGAGTGCGCTTAATCGCTTCGACAGCGTCAAATCCGTTCGAGACAACATCGAATGTAACCTGCGCCCGCTCAAGAAGGCTTTTTACAACGACGATATTGGTTTGGTTGTCATCGGCAAGGAGAATGCGTAGCCTTAGTTTAGCGATTTGATCGGCCAGTTGTGCTTCTTCGCTATCGCTGATTTCGCTGCCGGTGCTGGCGTCACTCAATGTAATCTTGCAAGGAATTGAGAACGTAAAGGTCGCTCCTTTGCCCAATTCACTGACGAAATCGATATTTCCGCCCATAGTTTCAACCAGGCCTTTGGAGATTGCTAGACCAAGGCCTGTGCCGCCATATTTGCGGGTGTTTGACGCATCGGCTTGACCAAATTTTTCGAAGATACGAGGGCGGTCTGCATCAGCAATACCAATGCCAGTGTCGGTCACTGAGACGTTTAATAGAGCGCTATCAGACGATTGCATCTCGTGGGAAAGCGATACCCGGATCTCACCGTTTTCGGTAAATTTGCAGGCGTTACCGATCATATTGAATAGAATTTGCCGAATGCGTTGTGGGTCACCGATGAAACATTCTGGAAGGGTGGTTTTTTGCTCAACGGTAAAGTCCAAACCTTTGCGGCCCATTTCTGATCGCCAGAACCTTTCAGTGGATGTGATCAATTCGGTAATCGAGAAGTCGGTTTCGACCAGTTCTAATTTTTCTGCTTCGACTTTTGATAGATCCAGAATGTCATTCAACAAGCTCAGGAGATCCTGACCTGAATCGTGAATGATCTGGGCGTATTCTTTTTCCTTGTGGGAGATTGAAGAGGAAATAAGGAGTTGCGCCATCCCCAAAATGCCGTTCATAGGGGTACGGATTTCATGGCTCATTGAAGCGAGGAATTGAGATTTCGCTCGGTTTGCATCGTCGGCCTTTTTCATGGCCTTTATCAAGGTGAGTTCGCGCTCTGCCTTCTCGGTGATGTTGGTCATGCTGTAGGGGACGGTACGGGCTTGCTCCAAAGACGCAGGTATCGGAATAGAAATGAGGACGTCGATGAGGTTACCTTTAAGCGTTCTCAATTTTGTCTCTGTTTGAAGTGTCCCTTCGCCGTTGGAAATAGCACCGATCAACTCAACCATAAATTCCGTATATTCGTCGGTCAGGATTTTTGATGCGGTTTCAGGATTTGTTAGATCCCGCATAGCTTCTGCGTCATACAATTTGATTGCGGCTTTGTTCGCATCGGTGATGACAATGAGGCCCGTGAGGCGTTCGATTTCGTCTGGCGTTTCGGTGAGATGGGCTTTGTAGTCTCGGATACCTTTGGCACGTAGGTTGTTGGCTTCCAAAAACAGACCGGATATGTCGACTTCAAAAAGTGGGATCTCTACATTGGTGAAGATTTTTTGGTAGTGAGCGATGCTCTTCTGTCTGATCTCCTTAACCAGCTGGCGGTTGTTGTTGATGGCTTGATGGCGTCGGGCAAATAACGTGAGCAGAGCGGTGATGGCCAACAGGAATGACATTCCAGGCAAAGATAGAATTTGAAGACCTGGCTTTTCTCCATGCACAACTACATGCAGTGTGGTACCCGGAAGAGAGATGTTCGCGTGTGTGTAGAGACCGTTTTCAGTGTTCGGGTGCGAGTGCTCGCCGGTCATGAGCGTGGCGCCGATATCCATATGCGATAAGCGCTCTTGTACATTTGTGACCAGGTTTTGAACTTCGTATGTCAGCGCAATGAGCGACGGCAATCCATTTTTGTCGTGCATGGGGACGAATACGTCGATGACAGAAATAGTCAGCCCCATGGCATCGTTTTTTGTGTTGATTTGTTTAATGTCAAAAACGTTTGAGTAAACCGGCGCATCAGTTGCGATGGCTAGGTTTGCGGCATGTACGGATTCGGTGTCGGACAAAGTTTGATTCGGGCTACGATCAATAGGCCTCTTACTGAACTGGTCGACAATTTTGAGTTTATGATCAAAGACACTGATCGCCAAAAAATAATCGCGCTCGCGAATGAGATTGAAGGCAGCCTCTGTTGTCGGCGCATCAAACTTAAGGCTCTGTCCCATTTTCGATTGGGCTAGCAATTCCAAATAAGTTTCACCAACCTCGAACTCATCTTGGATAGCTGTTTCCAAGCTACGCGCGGCCAATGATAGCGAGTGAGCACTTTGAGCCGTCTGTTGGCGCCATTGGGCGATGCAAGCAAGACCTGTGACAAAAACGGCAAGGGCAATGACCCACATTGCGCCGCGATGGGGCACAGTTTGGAGCTGCTGTTCTGCTGCGGGACCTTGGTTCATTGTACTCACATCCGAAGTGCGAGATGAGCTTAACAAGCAATGTGAAAAGATCAGTTAATTTGCAACATAAGGATGATACGACCAGCCTATGCTCGCTATCCAAAATGGGCCGGTGTAGAATTTGGTAGTAAGCAGGGAGATTACTGCGCCTGGAGATTGTGAACGAGATCGCGTAACTGGCTATTAACCAGGCTCAATTTGGCGATCGTCAGGCCGCCAGCGGCTTCAAGTTCACCGAGGAAGTGGCGGAAGACATTCAGCTCGGGTTCCTTGGCAGTTAGCCATGTTTCGAGGCGGGCGGTAGCGCCGGCATCTGGTTGTTCGGGTATTGGCTGCAGTGACATTTGAGAAACCGCCCGTTGGTAGTTCACAAAATCACCGGAAATTCGTTTGATCGCCAGGCGGTCCCAATGCTCCCCCGCCGACAGTGTATTGGCGCGATCAACAAGGCGGTCGAGACGAAGCTCGCTACCCAATTGGAAATAGGCCTCTGCCGTTTCGAGAAGGGGTAGGCCGCATTGCCCCGCAAGATCCATCAGATCACACGCAGCACACAAAGGGGTGAGGGTTGCAACGCGCGTGGCCAAAGTCTCAGAAACGCCCTGGTCAATATAATGTTTCACGCTGTCGTTGATGGCTTGAGCCGAGAATGACGACAAAATTGAACGGGGTGCGCTATCAATTTCTCGGACACCGTCCCGGTATTTTTCGACGAGTTCAGCAATGGACCCTCCTGGACCTTGCCGGAGGAACCAAGTTACCAAGCTGCGCACCGCTGTTTGGATGTCGTGGTGCATGAGCGTTTGGGTATGGGCGGGTATTTTGTTGTCGAGCGCGTTAATTTCCCCGCGAACTTTTTTTATGTCGAGAAGCTCAGCGGCAATGGCATAGGCATGGGCGATGTTAGCGGGGCTTGCTCCGGAGATCTCGTTTAGTCGGTGAACAAAAGTAATGCCGCCGATATGGATCATTTCATTGACCAACTCGGTACTGATGATCTCTCGTCTCAAGCGATGCTGTTTTATGAGATCCCTATACCTTTCTTGTAAAACTGGTGGGAAGTAGATCTCCAAACAATGATTGAAGTATGGGTCATCTGGGATAGTGCTTGCCAGTAGAGAATCGAATATTGCGATCTTTGTGTAAGACATCAAAATTGCGAGTTCCGGGCGAGAAAGGCCTTGATCAGTTTCTGCGAGTTGTTGCAGGCATTCCTCGTCGGGAAGGAATTCGATTTCGCGATTAAGTCGACCATTTCTCTCGAGCGCGCGCATGAGACGCCCATGAGCATCACGGTCAGTTACGGCGGTGAGCTCAGTTACCGTCAGTGAGAGCGTTTGAGCATAATTATTTTTTAATACCAAAGCAGACACATCATCGGTCATTGAAGCCAAAAGATCGATCCGTTCGTCGGCCTTTAACTGCCCAGAAGCGAGTGCTGAATCAACCAGTATTTTAATGTTTACTTCGTGGTCAGAACAATCGACACCTGCGGCATTATCAACGGCATCCATATTCACTTTGCCGCCAGCGCGAGCAAAATCTATGCGGCCGCGTTGTGTGCAGCCAAGGTTAGCACCCTCACCTATTACCTTTATCCGAAGCTCGCTTGCGTTTACTCTGATGGTGTCATTGGCGTGATCACCAACATCAAGGTTGGTCTCGTCTTTAGCTTTGATATAGGTTCCAATGCCGCCGAACCAGAGAAGGTCAGCATTTCCCCGCAAGATTTTTCCGATGAGTTCATTTGGGGTGACGACATCATCTTCCATCTCAAACAGGGCTTTGATTTCCGGAGTGAGAGTAATTTCTTTGGCGGCGCGACTAAAAATGCCGCCGCCTTCGGATATCAAAGTCTTGTTGTAATCGTCCCAGGATGACCGCGAGACTTCAAACAAACGGCTGCGTTCTTGCCAGGTTGTTTCGGGGTCTGGATCTGGGTCGATGAAAATATGGCGATGGTCAAATGCGGCGATGAGTTTTATTGCTTTCGACAGCAACATGCCGTTGCCAAAGACATCTCCTGACATGTCCCCGACGCCCACGACACTAAAGGGCTCTGTTTGAATGTCGGTGCCGAGTTCACGGAAGTGACGTTTTACAGCTTCCCAAGCACCCCGCGCGGTGATGCCCATGGCTTTGTGGTCATAGCCGACAGACCCGCCTGATGCGAAGGCATCGCCGAGCCAGAAGCCATAATCCTGTGCTAGGCCATTGGCGATATCAGAAAAATCTGCGGTTCCTTTGTCTGCTGCGACAACCAAATAAGGGTCGGGTCCGTCATGGCAAATTACATCATCAGGCTGGATGATATCTTCACTCGATCCAGCTAGGGGCAAGTTGTCGGTTATATCGAGAAGCCCAGAAATGAAAGTCTTATAAGCACTTACAGCTTCTTCCCGGGTCTCTTCTCGAGTGCCGTTGACCGGTAGATGTTTCGGGAAGAACCCACCCTTAGCGCCGACAGGGACAATGACGGCGTTTTTCACCTGCTGGGCTTTGACGAGACCTAATACCTCCGTACGGAAATCTTCTCGACGATCTGACCAGCGCAGCCCACCGCGCGCAATAGGCCCGCCGCGTAAATGCACGCCTTCAACTTGAGGTGAATAAACAAAGATCTCGGCATAAGGTTTGGGCTCTGGTAGTTCGTCGATTTGCCTGGCGTTAAATTTAAACGAAATGTAATCCTTGCAATTTCCATTTTCATCGACTTGGAAAAAGTTGGTCCGCACCATGGCGTCAATCAAATTCAACATGCGTCGAATAATGCGGTCTTGGTCGAGGCTTTCAACGATTTTGAGACCATGAAGGATAGCTGCCCGGATTTCATCTGCTGCTTCGGTGCGGGCTTTGATATCACCCGGCAGGTCCGGTTCGAATCGAAGTTTGAAAAGTTCGATGAGTTTTCCAGCAAGACCCGGGTTTTGTGCAATAGCCTCTTCGATATAAGCCTGACTGAATGAGCTACCCGCTTGTTGGCGGTATTTTGCACAAGCGCGCAAGATAGCCACATCGCGCCAGTGAAAGCCCGGGCTCAAGATGAGGTGGTTAAAGCCGTCGTTTTCTGCTTCACCTTTGGTAATGGCCAAAAGAGCAGGTTCCGCACAAATACGCAAAGTGGCCATATCAACCACTTCTTTGGTGTGAAGTTCAGCGTAGAAATCATGAACCCAATAGGTCTTGCGATCTGCAACACCGTTATTCTTTTTCACAGGATGGATATCATAGGCGAATTCGTAGATGACATTGAGACCCAGGTTTTCCAACATGGGCATTGATTGGGTCAGGGTCATCGCCGAACCAGACTGATAAAGCTTGAGCCTTACGGCATAAGCGTCGTCACCCGGTTCTTGATAGAGCCTGACAGCAATCGGTTCTTCGTCAGTGAGTTTTTCAACAATTGCGATGTCAATTGCTGCGGCTTCCGCATCAAATGCTTCTTTGTAGGCTTCTGTGAAAGCGCCAACATATTCTCTTGCGAATAGCGCGCCAGTTCCTTCGCCTAGGTCGGCTCTTAGTCGGTTCGATAGGCGTTCATGCCAGGAGCGAACAGAGTTGACAACTTGCTTTTCGACAGAGGAAGTCGATGGTTTTTTCTGATGATCGATACGGCCCAGGATATAATGAACCCGTGCCAGCGGTGTGTCGCCGAATTGGGTATAAAAAGCTGAGACGCGCCCGCCGTAGTTTTCAACGAGGATTTCGCCAACTTGATTGCGCATGGCGGAGGTAAAGCGCTCGCGAGGGAAAAACACCATGGCAGAGATAAAGCGATCGAATTGATCGCGACGGACAAACAGTTTGGTTCTTGGGCGTTCGTTTAAACGCACAATGCCATTGCAGATTTTCTCTAATGTTTCGATATCAGCCTGGAACAGTTCATCGCGCGGGAAGTTTTCAATAATGTTGAGGAGGGCGGTTTCATCATGACTGCCTAAATCAAGCTCTGACCGTCCGACAATGAGTTGAACTTTGCGTCGAATGAGGGGGATTTCGTGGGTCGATCTGTTATAGGCGGCAGCGGTAAACAAGCCGACAAATCGGCGCTCACCGATGAGGCGTCCATCTGTACCAAAAAGTTTTACCCCGATGTAGTCCATGTAAACGTTGCGATGAATGCGCGAACGATAGTTAGATTTGGTTGTGATAATCGGTGTGGGCTCTTGCAGGAACTTGCGCACTTCGGGTGACAAGGGGTCGACATTGTCATCTCGGTTGCGCAAGACAGTAACATCGGGATCGTTTAACACACCTAAACTGGTTCCCTCGACAGCGACCAATTGGCCAGTTGCCGGGTCGCCTTCAAAGGCATAGTCACGGGCACCAAAAAATAGAAAATGATTGTCGCAAAGCCATTTCAAAAACTCAACGGCCTCGGTGTGTTCGTCGCTGGGTACGTGAGATGCCGAAAGGCCCATTTCCTTAATCGTGCCACGCAAACGCGCGTCCATGGCTTTCCAATCGTGGACTGCAAGGCTGACATGAAACAGGATGTGGGTAATCTCGTCATGGAGCTCACGACATTCTGCATCGGTCAACCGCTCAGAGATTTCAACATGGATCATTGATTCGCGAACGGTCTCACCGGCCAAGGGCATGGCCTTCGCAGCAGGTTCGATATGTGTGCGCGTGCCTTCATGATTTCTAACGACGTTGACAATGGGGTGCGCCAAAAAATTGATGGTGAAATCGCGTTCATTGAGCTCCGCTAACAATGAAGCAACCAAGAACGGCATGTCATTGCATACGAGTTCAATGATGGTATGCGGACAATCCCACGGCTGGTCAGAAGACTCAGGATTGTAGACCCGTAACTTTTTAGGATTTTCACCGTTTTCTGTTGGACGTTTTTCAGCGAAAGTCCAAAAAGATTCCGCGCGCGCTCTCAAACGCTCTAACGGCGATGCTGACAGCTCGTCGGTTGGTATCTTAGCGTAAAGTTCTGCCAAGAAAACGAAATAGTCTGACCGCTGTTTTGAGGGAATTTTTTTAGGCGTGTAATTGCCAACGTGATGAACGATAGCCGACCGTTCTGTCGAAAGCTCTGAGTCTTCCTCGACGGGTGCGGGCGCACGTTTTGCCATGATCATTCCTTCCAGGGTCGGTCGCTCGCCATAACGGCAGAGTGATCGCGGACGAGTTCGACCGGCGGCGATGCGCCGCTTCATA
>JAJFIN010000303.1 GCA_021774955.1 Alphaproteobacteria bacterium
TATGCCCGACATGGTGATGGCCACAGGCATTAATGCAGCCTGATATCTTGATCTTTATATCGCCAATATCACGTTGTCGTTTGAGGTCTTCGAATCGATTTGTGATCTCTTGAGCAATAGGAATGGAACGCGCATTCGCTAGGTTACAATAGTCGAGCCCAGGACAAGTGATGGTGTCGGTGATCAACCCAACATTTGGTGTGGCAAGATCATGCTCCTTGAGGGCTTGATACACAGCATAAAGATCGACTTGTTTTACAAAAGGAAGCGTTAGATTTTGCTCATGAGTTACGCGGATTTCATCCCTTGAATATTGTGATGCGATGTCGGCAATTGCGTCCATCTGATCCGCAGTAGCATCGCCTGGTACACCGCCGATGGGTTTCAGCGAGATATTGACGATTGAGTAACCCGGCATCCGGTGTGGAGCGGTGTTTCTTGACAGCCAATCGGAAAATCCTTGATCTTCCTTTTTCGCATCACCCAATTGCTGCGGCACGTCCTTCAAATCTTCAAATGGAGGCAACTCGAAGTAAGCCGCAATCCGATGCATTTCCTCATCCGGCAATGCTAACGCACCGGAGCGATCAATTTTAGTGAACTCTTCCTCAACGCGTTTGGTAAATTCTTCCGGACCAATCTCATTTACCAGAATTTTGATCCGCGCTTTGTACATGTTGTCTCTACGGCCGTATTGATTATAGACGCGAAGAATTGCTTCGAGGTAGGCGAGGAGGTCATTTTTTGCCAAGAAAGAGCGAATATTTTTTGCAATGACTGGCGTGCGTCCCAAGCCACCACCAACATAGATCGAAAAGCCTGTTTGACCATTGTCACCTTTTACCAGTGCGATACCAATGTCATGGACTTGGATAGCAGCTCGATCATGAGGAGAGCCGGTTACAGCAATCTTAAACTTGCGGGGAAGAAACGAGAATTCCGGGTGAAATGTCGACCACTGACGAATGATTTCACAATAAGGTCTCGGATCTTCGATCTCGTCAGCTGAGACACCTGCATATTGATCAGACGTGACATTGCGAATGCAATTACCGCTGGTTTGGATGGCATGCATTTCTACGCCGGCCAAGTCAGCCAACAAGTCGGGAATATCGGTCAGCTCAGGCCAATTATATTGGATGTTCTGGCGGGTCGTGAAATGCCCATAACCACGGTCATATTTCCTAGCGATATGTGCCAGCATATGCATTTGCTTGGAGGAAAGTGTGCCATAGGGGATGGCGACACGCAGCATATAGGCGTGGAGCTGCAGATAAACACCATTCATCAATCGCAAGGGACGGAATTCCTCTTCAGTGATTTCGCCATTAAGGCGTCGCGTCACCTGATTTCGAAATTCGTCAACACGCTCGCTGACGATTGCGTGGTCAAATTCATCATATCGGTACATTTGTCAGGCCTCGGCTCGCGTTTCAGCCTGCTTGCCTAAATCCAAGCGAACGGTGGGCCCTTTCGCGCGAATGTGCTCGCGCATTTTAACCGGGGTCAAAATTCCATCTTCGTTTGTTACGTCAAACGGATAGACGTCGATGACTTTGAGGGCGTCGATATCTTTCTCTGCGACAGCCAGTGTGGCTTCGATGGCATCAGGCTCCAGATACGCGGTGGCCTCGGAGAATGATTCAGACCATCCACCATCGCCAGTCCAATAAACGACCTCACCGCCCATAAGGCGGTTAGCTGTAATGACTTGCGGAAATCTGTACTTTTTCTTCGCCATGCATTTACCCAAAAAATTCGTGAAAAGCCTCTTCACCTTAGTAATATGGGCAAATCAGGAATAACCGTCAAGTAAACTGTGAATAGTAATGTAATCACATCACCATAGTGTGAAAATAATCACAAACCCTCCAATTCTGCGAGATTATAGTTCAAGACGGGCTGTCAACCGCACTTTCATGCCACTTTTTCAATAATGCCCGCTCTAAAGCTGAGAGGGAGAAAAAGATAATGATGCCGAGGAGCGACAATAAAAACAGGGCGGCAAACATCTTTGGGATCTGCAACCGATTTCCGGCTTCAACAATGCGCCAGGCAAGACCTGTCGCGGTGCCCGAACCTGCAACAAATTCAGCAACGACGGCCCCGATCAGTGCTAGTCCGCCAGAAATTTTCATCCCACTTAGGAGATAAGGCAGAGCTGTCGGCAATTGCAGCTTCGTTAATAATTGCCACCGGGTTGCGCCATATAGTTTGAACAGATCTCGGAGACTGTGATCTGTTGATCGCAAACCAAGCGTCGTTGTCGATAAAATCGGAAAAAAAGCGACGATCCACGCGAGGATTAGAAGCGCGAGTGTTACTCGCTCAAATCCAACCCAAATGAGAATCAGCGGAGCTATTGCGACAATTGGGGTGACTTGAAATATAACCGCATACGGATAAAGCATCACCTCCAAGAGACGGCTTTGCGAGAACAGAATGGCAAGCCCCACGCCGCTGATCAGCGCAAGCAAGAATGCAGCTACAGTAATCTTGAAGGTGCTCCACAGGGAGAGCATTAGAGATCCGAAGTCTGTAATTAGAGCAGCGAATATTACGCTGGGGCTAGGTAGTACATAGGGTTGTATGTTGAACGCGTGCACTAACCCTTCCCACAGGAGTAAGACCAACACACCAAGGAGAACTGGGGCACCAATCTTGGTCAAAGACGCTGTGATCAATTGATTAGACACGTTGCTCATCCATACTTTTTCTCAACGCCAGAGAGATGGCGCCGCATGTTTCCCCATATTGCGGAGTAACCCGGTATGCATCATCACGGGGGAGGGGAGGGTCAAAACTTAAATCCGCCACAACACGCCCCGGTCTGGGGCTCATGACAATAGCACGCTCCGCTAGATAAGCCGCTTCGTAAACGCTGTGGGTGACAAACACGATTGTTAGTCCATCCGCTTGCCAGATATTCAACAAATCGT
>JAJFIN010000304.1 GCA_021774955.1 Alphaproteobacteria bacterium
ACATTATCAGAACGCCATGGAGATTTCTTCCGGCGCCAACCTTCGCGTTGTCGAGGCCTATGGCCGGTTTCTAGAGCGATCCAAGCGCAGCGATGAAGCCATGGTGATATATGCCGAGTTTTTAGCATTTGCGCCGAACAACCCTTCGATTACCGCCGCGATGGAGAGCGCATTATCAGGCAAGAAGCCCGCACCGATGATCGCTTCTGCTCAACGAGGGGCCGCCGAAGCGGTGTTTGGTGTGGCGAGCCTGTTGTCCTATGAGCAGAATGCCGACTTGCCAATTGTCTATTTGCGGTTGGCATTAATCTTGGCGCCTGATCATGCTGAATCTTTGTTGTTACTCGGTGATATCTATCAGCGAACGGGTCGCTTTGAAGCCGCTGCGCGAGCCTTTGCGGCCATCCCAAAAGACCATCCCTTGGCCATTAGTGCGCGTATTCAAATTGCCGCAAATCTAGAGCGTTTGGATCGCGATAAGGAAGCAAGGCAAGTACTTGAATATCTTTTAGATCAGCACCCTGATGACATCGATATTATGATCGCCCTTGGTGACATGTACCGTATTCAGGAAAGCTACAATAGTGCCGCCAAAATGTATGATCGCGCCTTGGCAACAAATGATGAGCGTTTGGTCAATAATTGGCTTTTGTATTATTCACGTGGCGCAGCTTTTGAACGGTTGGGCCAATGGCCGAAAGCTGAAAAAGATTTGCGTCACGCTTTGAGCCTGGCGCCAGATCAACCGCTTGTCTTAAACTATTTGGGTTACGGCTGGATCGATCAAGGTAAGAATTTGGGCGAAGCCCTGAACCTTATCCAGCGCGCTGTGGAGCTGTCACCGAACTCTGGGTTTATTATTGATAGCCTCGGCTGGGCTTATTTCAAGATTGGGGAATATGAGCGCGCGATCAAATATCTTGAGCGTGCGGTGGAATTAGAACCAGATGATCCAACAGTGAACGATCATTTGGGCGATGCTTATTGGATGGCCGGCAGATCGCTCGAAGCACGATTCCAATGGAGCCATGCGCTTGATCGCAATCCAGAAGCAAAACAAGTTAAAGTAATTGAGAAGAAACTTGATGAGGGTTTATCCAGTCACAGGAATGGGACTGGATAGGAGAAACCATGACCATCACAGAACTGGCGCGTGCGAAGGTCAATCTCTACCTACACGTGACCGGTAGGCAAGCCAATGGTTACCATACGTTGGAAAGTCTCGTAATTTTTCCCGCGATCGCTGATTATGTAACCGTCGATCCCTCGCCAAAACTCACGCTTAAAACGACCGGCCCGTTTGCTGATGAGTTGAAGGCGGAAAGCACTTCGAGCGACAATTTGATTATGCAAGCAGGGCGTCTCCTCCGCCAAGAGACGGGGCAAAGCCACGGCGCAAAGATTACCTTAGAAAAAAACTTACCCATCGCTGCGGGACTTGGCGGCGGCTCTGCCGATGCCGCAGCGACATTGCGGGCGCTCATGTTATTATGGGGTGTCAGACCTAATGTTTGGATGGTGAGCCAACTGGCCAAAAGGCTGGGCGCCGATGTCCCAATGTGCATGGCCAGCCACACGACTTTTGCCTCTGGCATCGGCGACAAGCTTGCCGTTGCGCCGACGCTGCCAAAACTGCATGTGGTATTGGCCAATCCGCGCGTCAAACTTTCGACGGCTGATGTGTTCAAGGGGGTATCGGCATCCAGATCGAAGGATCGCAATTTGCCGAAACTGCCGAGCAGGTTTGGTAATTGGGATGAGCTGTCGGCGTTTCTCAAAAGCACACGCAATGATCTCGAGCGACCAGCGCGCCAGTTAGCGCCTGCGATTGGAGATTGCTTGACTGCGCTGCGTCAGGCCGGGGGTTCATTCTTGGTACGGATGTCGGGTTCAGGTGCAACTTGCTTCGGCCTTTACAAAACTAAAGCTGACGCAAGTAAGGCGTTCGCAAAGGTCCAAAGCAAGCACCCGAAATGGTGGCTTGTTCAGACCGAGGCTTAGTGTCCGGCCCGGGCTGTATTCCAACCTCAAACTGCTTCGCCCGACTTGATCGGGCGTCCAATGGCTGCGCTGTCAGCACCACGCTTCAGATAGGTTCTGAATTTCCTGCCGCAATAATCTCTAACTCTTTACATCGCTGAAAAGCGAGTAGACCCCTGACAAATGCTGCGCATTTTCTGGGGAAGTATAAGAGAAAACATTGGGAATAATGTCGAAGGAAGATCTAAAATTTCTTAGTACGTGCGTTGAACGCAGAAGTCGACAATATCGGTCAAGGCTGTCCGGTAATCGCTTTCTGGGAAAATCGCCAGCGCATCGCGTGCCATCGACCCATAATGGCGGGCGCGTTCAATGCTGTCGCCCAAGGTTCCATGTTTTTCCATGAGTGCGATGGCCTGTTCGAGATCTTCGTCACTGCCCGATCCGTTTTCAATCGCAGCGCGCCAGAACACGCGTTCGTCTTCTGAACCACGCCTGAAGGCTAAAACAACAGGCAACGTCATTTTGCCTTCTCGAAAATCATCGCCGACACTCTTACCGAGTTTTGCTTGCTTGCCCGAATAATCAAGTGCGTCATCGACAAGCTGAAAAGCGATACCCAGATTGCGTCCGTAAGAGAGCAAGGCTTGTTCTTCTTCATTGCCTTTATGAGCGATGACGGCGCCAACGCGGGCAGCAGCTTCAAACAAGGCTGCTGTCTTAGCTTGGATCACGGCCAGGTAAGCATCTTCTGTCGTGGCCATATTGTTGGCGGTGGTCAATTGCATGACTTCGCCTTCGGCAATAATCGAGGCGGCCTGAGCCAAGATATCAAGAACCCGCAATTCGCCGGTTTCGACCATCAATTGAAAGGCGCGACTGAACAGGAAATCACCAACCAACACGCTGGGTTTGTTGCCCCAGATCACATTGGCCGTTGGATTGCCGCGGCGAAGGTCGCTTTCGTCAATTACGTCGTCATGAAGCAACGTGGCTGTGTGGATAAATTCAACGGCCGCTGCCAATTTCACATGATGGACGTCTTCGTAGCCACACATGCGCGATGAAGCGAGTGTGAGCATCGGTCTCAAACGTTTGCCGCCGGCATTAATGAGGTGACCCGCGAGGTTAGGGATCATATCAACGGGACTTTCCATCCGGTCAGTAATCACATCATTGACCAGGTGTAAGTCTTCTGCGACCAGAGCTTGGAGTCGTGCCACTGCGTGTTCTGGTGCAGTCCGCGAGGGTTCTAACGGAAGGATAACAGCCAAAAACTTGCCCCATTTTTGGTAGTATTGCGCTCGACAACAGGACATTATGAGCCTGATGAGGGCCGGTCAAGCCTGCACCTGTCACGTCATAGTGACGCAGATTTGAACACCCATGCAAAAAAGAAAGACAAGGCGAAAG
>JAJFIN010000305.1 GCA_021774955.1 Alphaproteobacteria bacterium
GATTGGGCCAGTGAACGATCCCATGTAGTCTCCGTCCTGTCTGAAGTGTCGCATTTCATGCGATTGCAATCCTTTTGACAGCGACGCGTCAGCGTGGCAACACACCCGCCACTCAGAACATTCATAATCCATGGCAGCAAAATCATATGAGCAAACCAGAGCTAGGCGTTAAACGCGATTGCCCAGAATGCGGCGCGCGCTTTTACGATCTTACCAAACAACCCGCGCATTGCCCAAAATGCGATCACGAATTTGTCCCAGAGGCTTTGCTAAAACCCCGCCGTTCGCGCGCGGAAGAAGAAAAGCCGAAAAAAGAAGATGAGCCGGAAAAGCCGGAAGCGGAAACCACGCTCGAAAGTGCTGACGCGGAGAAAAAAGCACCCGAATCAAAACGTCACGCTTCGCTCGATGAAGATGAAGACGATGAGGAGGAGGATGACGAATTAGCAGCCATCGCCGATATCGGCCTCGACGACGATGACGACGACGAGCCCGCCAAGGACGACAACTTGCTCGTTGATGATGAGGAGGATCCGGTCGTCGGCATTGTCAAACCCAAGGGCGATGACGAACTCTAAACCAGACTGTTGGCCGGCAAATTTATGCCCGTCCCGACCGGCGCCTAACTTGCGCACCAGCTATGCTGGCGCTAGATAGGCGCACGCAAATTCAGGCGATGACCCCAATGATCATCGCCTGCATACATGACCGCCGTTCGAGGCGGATAAAAATTTCGGGGCTATAGCTCAGTTGGGAGAGCGCTTGCATGGCATGCAAGAGGTCGTCGGTTCGATTCCGACTAGCTCCACCAAACCGTACTTCGGCATACTCAAATCCCTTAGAAGCCTGAATGGCTCTGCGAGTCCGGCGGTTCGATAACCCTCATTTCGGCTATATGGAAGACGCTGCGGAAACGCGAGCCGAAGCACCATTCTTTTGTGTTCTAACAGGTCGGAAGCCCATAGTTTCCAAGGGTTTGCAAGAAACGCCATAGCGGTTCGATAAATGTGCTCGAAGGTGTCTGGCGTTTGGTAAGTTTGCAGCGCTTTTTCGCGCAATATGATTTTTTGTTCTTCAAGCTTTTTGATCTCACCCTCATACGCGGTGATGAGCGTAGCGTTGTCAGCGACCACTAACCGTTCAATCAAAGATTCCGATTTCTTCTCAAGCTTGGCCATTTCAGACCGCGCCGCACTGGCGTTCGCCTCGGCATCGTTACGGCGTGAAGCCCACAAATCAGAAAGCATGTCCCATGCCGTGCGAGACAAACACGGTGATGGCTGTAACTCTTTTAACAGGGCTTCAAAGTCACCCTCAATCTTGTCTTTGCGGATCGACTTCTTGTAATCGTCACAGCCCTTTTGCTGGCACGTATAATACGCATAGCTTTTATTGCGGCCCTTCGACCAACCAGCGGTCAACGGATGGTCACAGCAACCGCAGGTGACGAAACCACGCAGCGGAAAGTCCTGATTGAGGTCTTTTCGCGCTGGAGCGTTGGACTTGCTTTTAAGGCGCTCCTGAATCTGTTTCCATGTAGCAAAATCAATCAGCGGTTTATGCTTACCGGGGCGCAGATAAATGCCCCACTTCTCAACGGTGATGTATCCTGCATAAACTGGGCGGTTCATAAGCTCGATTAGCGAGCCCAACCGGACTTCCCCGTTTTTGTGTTTCGGGAATGCCGGAATAGCGTCGAGATGGCGCTTTACCTCCGTTGGCGTTTGGAAGCGCCCGGAGGCAAACCCCTCAAGGGCTTCTTTAAGAATGGAGGCAACTGGCTCATCAGGGCCAATCATTTTTCGCCCGTCTTTCGAGGTGATAAATTTATACCCCAGCGGCGGCCCAAAAATGTAATACCCTGCCTCAATACAAGCGCGCATCTTCTGCACGACCTGACGAGAATTTTGCTGGCGTTCAAGTTGGCCTTGAGCGGCAAACACCGTCTCAACAAATTCACCTTCCGGCGTATCTTCAAATCGAAAGTTTAAGCACTCGACACTCGCGCCGCGCAATTTGAGCGCATGACGCAATTTAAAATGGAATTCTCTATCACGCGCAAAGCGTTTGAGATCATCGAAGATCACGACATAATCTTCGCGAGGATGCGCATCCAAATAGCGGATCAGCGCCACCATGCCGGGACGTTTCATAAAATCACCGCCGCCTGTCACATCATCAGGGAAAACTTGTTCGACGCCATAACCGTGCATCGCTGCATACTGACGGCAGCGATGTTCCTGACTATCCAGACCATGACCCTGTTCCTTTTGTCGCGCACTCGACACCCGGCAATAGACCAGTGCTTTTTTCGCGGTAGGTTTAGGCATTTGGGTCAATTGTTTCATGGTCGGCTTTCCGCTGCAGGTCCGTTCTACCCGGTTCAGCAGCCTTTATAAATTCATGGGCGATGAGTTCATTCAAGTATTTTACCTCATTTGGCGCCGTGAGTGCGGCTTCCGATGAATTTTTTGCAACTTGTCCACAGGCTAGCGTCACTGGATCAAGGCCATAGGCACAATCAACAAAAGGCTCAAGAATGTTCCAGAGCGATTGCAGGAGAGCATTTTCCTGTTTCTCGCTTAGACCAAGCTCAGCAATATGTTTTCGGTATTTATCAAGGTTTGGGGTCATAGGCACGCGCACCACGCCGCCCGCCACCGCGATAGTGGCGTGAACAGCAA
>JAJFIN010000306.1 GCA_021774955.1 Alphaproteobacteria bacterium
AGCCTCATGAGCGGCGCTTATGATCCTTTGTGCGGTGTCAAGCATGTCGTGTTCACAGAGTGACCTGCCAACCGGCTTACCTTGGGCGGCTAAAAACGTGTTGGCCATGCCGCCGCCGATTACCAGCGTGTCGACCTTCAATACCAAGTTTTCAAGCAGTGCCAATTTTGTGGAGACTTTTGCTCCACCGACAACGGCAAGCACCGGACGCTCTGGTCTGGTGAGGGCGGTTTCAAGCGCCTTTAGTTCCGCCTCCATCGACCGTCCGGCGTAGGCCGGCAGAACATGGGCCAAGCCTTCAGACGACGCATGGGCGCGGTGGGCGCACGAGAAGGCGTCGTTGACAAAAAGATCGCCATTGGTAGCGAGGGCTTCAACAAAATCTTTGTCGTTCTTTTCTTCGCCTGGATAGAAGCGCGTGTTCTCGAGCATCAAAATTGCACCGTTTTTCATGCGATCGACGGCCGCTGTGGCGTCCTCGCCGATACAATCAGATACGAACTTGATTTCGCGCCCTAAGATTTCAGCGGTTGCGTTAGCCACACGGCCGAGGCTCATGGCTGGGACACGCTTGCCCCGAGGCCGATCGTAATGGGCCAGCAAGATGACTTTGGCACCTTTGTCGGAGAGTTCAGTGATGGTAGGGATAATGCGTTCAATACGGGTGGCATCAGTGACTGTACCTTTATTCATCGGCACATTCAGATCGACGCGGACCAGTACCCGTTTTCCTTGGACGTCTACATCATCGACGGTTTTGTATGGGGGCATGAAGACCTCGCTTGATATTATTTGCGACCCTTCGAGACGCACGCTTCGCTTTGTCCTTATGGCGACACAATTTTTCCATCAGGCTTCAAATATATTTTGCCATTTCAATGGCTGTATCAGACATGCGAGTGGCAAAGCCCCATTCATTGTCGTACCAGCTCAAGACCCGAACGAGATTGCCATCGATCACTTGGGTTTGCGGCAGAGCAAAGTTTGATGAGTGATCATCGTGGTTGAAGTCGATGGAAACCATAGGACCTTCGACCGCATCAAGGATACCTTTAAGTCGGCCGTTTGCGGCTTCTTTGATGGCGTCATTCACTTCGTCATTGGTTGTTGTTCTAGCCGCGGTGAAGACCAGATCGATCATCGAGACATTGGGAGTCGGTACGCGGATGGCCGAGCCGTCCAATTTGCCGGCGAGTTCTGGCAAAACCAAACCAACAGCTTTGGCTGCACCAGTCGAAGTTGGGATCATCGACATGGCTGCTGCGCGGGCGCGGTAGAGATCGCTATGCATGGTGTCGAGTGTTGGCTGATCACCGGTATAAGAGTGAACGGTCGTCATGTAGCCTTTTTCGATGCCGACAGCGTTGTTTAAAACTTGCGCAACAGGCGCCAAGCAATTGGTGGTGCAGGAGGCATTCGAAACCACGACGTCATCGGCGCTCAGGCTTTCATGGTTGACTCCATAGACAATGGTTTTATCTGCGCCCGAAGCGGGTGCCGAAACGAGCACGCGCTTGGCCCCCGCATCGAGATGGGCGGACGCTTTTTCCTTAGAGGCAAAAAGCCCGGTGCATTCCAATGCGATGTCGACACCGAGATCAGCCCAAGGCAATTCTTTGGGGTCACGAATGGCAGTAACTTTGATTGGGCCGGTGCCACAATCGATGGTGTCACCATTCACACTTACTTTGTTGGGAAACCGTCCGTGAACGGAGTCGTTTTGCAACAGATGGGCGTTGGTCTCCACCGGCCCAAGGTCGTTGAGGGCGACGACCTGAATGTCCTTGCGATTATGTTCTGCGATTGAGCGTAAAACCAAGCGACCGATGCGGCCAAATCCATTAATTGCGACACGTGTTGTCATTGTTTCGAACTCCTGCAGATTAAAGTTTGGCTTTTGCGGCCTCAACAACCGCGTCCGCTGTAATGCCGAAATGTTTGTAAAGGTCCGATGCGGGTGCGGAGGCGCCGAAGCTGTCCATTCCGACGAATATCCCATCATTGTTTATAAATTTATTCCAGCCCATTTCAACTCCAGCTTCAATGCCAACGCGCACGGGTGCGGTACCCAAGATCTGTTGGCGATAGGCTTCAGGTTGGACGTCGAATAATTCCCATGAAGGGGCGGATACGACGCGCGTGGCGATGTTGTCCCTTTGCAGGTGGGTACGAGCCTTAACAGCGATGCCGACTTCCGAACCGGTGGCGAAAAGTGAGACTTGAGCCTCACCGTCTGCGGGAAGGAGTTCATAGGCTCCCTTAGCTGAGAGGCTTTCCGGCTCGATTTTGCGGCGCACAGCTTTGAGCCCCTGGCGGGTGAGTGCGATCAGGCTTGGCCGGTCTTGCGATTGAAGAGCCGCGAGCCAGCATTCGGCGGTCTCAACGGCATCTGCCGGGCGGAAGACATTCAAATTCGGGATGGCGCGCAGGCTGGCCAGATGCTCAACCGGCTGATGCGTTGGTCCGTCTTCGCCCAGGCCGATCGAATCGTGGGTCATGACGTAGATCACGCGCTGCCCCATCAAGGCTGAAAGGCGAATCGCGCCACGGCAATAATCAGCGAAAACCAGGAATGTTCCCGAATAAGGAATGATACCGCCGTGGAGCGCAAGGCCATTCATGGCGGCGGCCATGCCATGTTCGCGGATGCCATAATGAATAAAGCGGCCGTCAAAACTTCCGGTTGCAATGTTTTTAAGACTTGCGGTTTTTGTATTATTTGAACCGGTGAGGTCAGCTGAGCCCCCGAGCGTCTCAGGCACCGTTTCGTTGATGATTGCCAAGATATTTTGTGAAGCTTGGCGTGTGGCGAGCTTCGGTGCGTCGGCGATCAGTGTTCCGATATAGGAGTTCACCGCTGGCTCAAGTTCCTCGGGTAACGTGCCTTTTTGGCGACGGTTGAATTCGGCTTGGATTTCAGTGGCCGTTGAATTGAAGCGGGCGGTCCAGCTTTCGAGTGCTGGTTTCCCTCGGGTTCCTGCTTGGCGCCACGCGGCCTGGATTTCTGCAGGGATTTCAAATGGTGCATGCGGCCAGTTTAATTTTTCGCGAGCAGCTGCGATTTCGTCTTCGCCAAGGGGTGCGCCGTGGGTTGCCGCGGTGCCTTGCTTGTTTGGGCTACCGAAACCGATAATAGTTTTACAAGCGATTAACGTCGGCTTATCAGATTTTTTTGCGGCTAGGATGGCGGCTTCGATCTCAGCTGGATTATGACCATCTACACGCGTCGTGATCCAGCCGGAAGCTTCAAAGCGCATCAATTGGTCAGTCGAATCGGTGAGATCAATTGCGCCGTCGATTGAGATGCCATTATCATCGAATAGAACAATCAGTTTCGACAAGCCGAGGTGACCGGCGAGGCTGATAGCCTCTTGGCTAATGCCTTCCATTAAACAGCCATCGCCAGCGATGACGTAAGTGAAATGATCAACCAGATCATCGCCGAAGGTGGTGTTTAGGTGGCGTTCAGCTAATGCGAAGCCGACGGCATTGGCAAGCCCTTGTCCGAGCGGGCCAGTGGTGGTTTCAATGCCTGCTGCGTGACCGTATTCGGGATGGCCCGCGGTCTTTGACCCGAGCTGGCGGAAGTTTTTGATCTCATCAATGGTGATATCTTCATAACCGGTGAGATGTAAAAGCGCATAAAGCAACATCGAACCGTGACCGGCGGATAGAATAAAACGATCGCGATCGGGCCAATCAGGTGCTTGTGGTGCGTAGTTTAGAAATTTTGTGAATAGCACTGTCGCAACATCAGCCATGCCCATGGGCATGCCAGGGTGGCCGGATCTGGCTTTTTGGACCGCATCCATGGCCAACGCGCGAATAGCGTTGGCCATGTCATTATGGCTGACGCGTGATGCCTCTGGAGAGGTCTCATTCGATGTGGTTGTCATGTGCCGACCAATGTTGAAAAACCGAACCCAAAGTCGAAAGTGAGGCGCTTTTCAGCGTGACGTTTTCGCCCGCTGCCTTAAAGTC
>JAJFIN010000307.1 GCA_021774955.1 Alphaproteobacteria bacterium
AGGGTGACGTTTTGCTTTATTTGCAGCGTCATGGTGAGGGCGGTGGTGTCTAGTCCGAACACGCGAATGCGTGGCCGACCCTTCGAGACACCTGCTGCACAGGTTCCTCAAGGGTGACGTTTTGCTTTATTTGCAGCGTCATGGTGAGGGCGGGCGTTAGCCCGCGTCTCGAACCATAGGCCGCCCATTCAGCGCAAAATCCCCCCAACTCACCCAAAAGGGCGATTGGCAATGACCACCTCAAATGCCACCAAAGAGCATAGGATTTAGCCAATTAACACGGAGCACAAAAATGGCCCACAAATCGGATCTCGGAATTTTCTCCCTCAGCCTGGCCGTCAAAGACCTCGCCGTCTCACGCGCCTTTTATGAAAAAATCGGTTTTCATCAGATCGCCGGCGAACAGGATCAGGGCTGGGTGATCATGCGAAACCTGAACAGCGTCATCGGTCTTTTCCAAGGCATGTTCGAGAAAAACACCCTGACCTTCAATCCCGGCTGGGGCGCGGAAGGCGAGACCCTCGAGAGCTTCACCGATGTCCGCGACATCCAATAGAAGTTCAAAGCCGAAGGGCTGGAGCTAGTCAGCCAAGCCGACGAGACCGGCACCGGCCCGGCCAGCTTCATGCTCCTCGACCCCGACGGCAACCCGATCCTCATCGATCAGCATGTTTGAGGGGTGGCAATAGCGGTGTGTCTGAGCCCAACCACCATCCTCGCTATGGCCTTATTCAGTTCACTTGACCGATAGCACTGATCAACGTTGTGCATTCCGGCTGCGCACCTATGCGGGCAATTAAGGTTCGACAGAGCCGGTCAGCTTCTGTCTTATCCCCCGCATCAGCAACAATGTGCGCAAGACGGACTGTCGCCTCCGGTTCGAAGGGGGCACGCACGAGAATACGCCGGTACCAGATTTCAGCTTCTTGAATTTGCCCAAGCGCTTCATAGCCTTCGCCAATAACAACACCCAAAGCGGCATGCCAAGGACCAACATGGTGGGGTTTCGTTACATACACGCGTTCCATGGCGTCATAGGCCATTACGAAATAATTGATTGACCCCTGTTTATCGCCACGGATTTGGTAAATCTCACCCAGATTGATCATCGGTGCCCAAGCATTGTCATCAATCTTGACAGCTTGTTCGTATGCCGAAATCGCACGATCAAAATCTCCTTGCGCGGAATAAACCAGGCCAACCGCCTTTAATGCCGTTGGGTCTGATGGTGCAACCCTTACTGCCCGTTCGGCGAGAGCCTGTGCCCTCGAGAGGAAATCATGTGCGGTGGCCGTTTCGGTTATACCCGCTTCAAGTGCCGCGCTAAGACTTGTTGCGCCACGATTGGGTTCATCGGGCGCATTCGGCCAGCGAACCACCCGTTGTACCAGGGCGTTAGCAAGACCGGCCTGTGCTGATGCATTTGAAGGGTTTTCCGCTATCGCCCGTTCATAGAGGGCAATTGCCGCTTCATTGTCAGCGCGTGTAAAACGCATGTAAAAATCATCAGCCCGCGTTGTAAGTGTCGGTGGATTAGCCAGTTTAGCATCGCGATCATCGGTAAACCAATTCAATGTGACTGCCATAACAATCACCATCGCTATCATGCAGAAGGCACCGATCTTTACCCTCAGGTTGCTCTGAAGCCAACCAGAAGGCGCAGCGCGCAGAGACTGGGTTTCGGGCGAGTATCCCTCAACCGGTTTGATAAGGCGGTAACCGCGCTTTGATATGGTTTCGACATAGGTGGGTGTTTTGGAATTGTCACCTAGGGCTTTTCTAAGTTTCGAAACAACGCGGGCTAACGTATCTTCGCCCACGGTTACACCTGGCCACAATTGTGAGAATATCTCGTCTCTGGATAAAACCTCGCCTGGGCTTTCAACCAATAGGACAAGGAAATCCATGACCTTCGGTTCTAAATTTACCCCCTGATCGCCGCTGGTAAGACGGCATGACGCAGGGTCGACATGCCAGAGGCCGAGACGAAAAGGTTGATTGGAGTGATGTGCCGGCATGATGAATGAACAGAATACAAAGGTTACAGCAGACCGAGTTTACACAAATCTGCACCTTCACCAAATGCTCTAACGTGGTTAGCAACGCAGGCGTTGTCCTTGAAACGAAGGCCGTCAGGTTTTCATCAGGAAAAAAACCAGCCTCAATCATGGTACTTCAATACGATCCGGCTCACCTTATGGCTATGTGTAAACAGATGCGCTTGGGGGTGAACAAATGAAAATTCGTATTTATGCAGTCGCGCTGGCTGCCGTTATCTATGCACTTGGCGGCTTTGCCACGGCTGCTGAACAGCAAGACTTTGACCGACTGATATCCGTTGGAGATCTGGTCTCTGATTTCGAAGCGCTTTATCAGGGCCTGAAGAGCGGCCATTACGATATTTATGCGCATCGCCCCAAGGATGACTACGACGCTCGTTATCAACAGGTGAAAGAGAGCTTTACGGCGCCCCTCTCATTGTTTGATACACAAATCCGCTTTCAAGAATTTGCCGCCTACGGCAATGTCGGTCATGCTCGAATAGAATTTCCTGAGGCGGTTTACAGTCAATACCGAGAACAGGGCGGCCGGGCGTTTCCGATCTATCCTCGCATTGTCAATGGCCGGGTCTATGTCGGTGAAAATTATTCAGGCATTTCAGGTGTCGCGCGCGGTGACGAGATCATTGCCCTCAACAAGCGGCCCATGTCCGAATGGCTATCTCTGATCGCGCGTAACATCTCTGCAGACACACCTTTTATCGCCCACTCTTTGCTTGAGTTTTCCCTCCCCATGTATCTGTGGCTTGAGCTTGGCACTCAAGAACAGTTTCATCTTGAGATAAAGTCAAACAAACATCGTTCCCGCGATTTCAATATTCCGGCCCTCACCGTCGATGAATTGCGAAAAGAAGCCGGCGACCAAGAGCCCGTCTTCAGCCTCAACACGCAAGTGCGCGATGCGCGCATGTTGGATGAACGCATCGCCTATTTGTATCCGGGGCCGTTTTATAATTTTGAGAACCCGTCTGCGATATGGGACAACAAGGCTTTTATAACCTTCATTGATCAAGCATTCGACAATTTCATTGACCAAGGCGCGGAGGCGCTGATCATTGACGTGAGACAAAATCCGGGGGGCGACAATTCATTCAGTGACCCCATGG
>JAJFIN010000308.1 GCA_021774955.1 Alphaproteobacteria bacterium
TGGCGCATGCGATCAATCTGCTCGTTGATCGAGGATTCTTTTTCGATGAAGGTATCGGTGCGCGGGACGTAGGCTTCAGGCTGATAATAGTCGTAATAAGAAACGAAGTACTCAACCGCATTATTTGGGAAGAAGTTTTTAAACTCGCCATAAAGCTGGGCGGCGAGGGTTTTGTTTGGTGCGAGAATCAGTGCCGGGCGTTGGGTCGCCTCAATGACTTTGGCCATGGTGAAGGTTTTGCCGGAGCCGGTGACGCCCAGCAGAACCTGATTTCGTTCTTGTTGGCTCAATCCGGCGATCAGTTGTTTGATCGCCTGGGGTTGGTCGCCTTTCGGTTCGAAATCAGAAACCATTTGAAAAGCGATACCGCCTTCGCTTTTTTCTGGCCGGGCAGGGCGATGAGGCACAAAGGCGGCCGCCGGTGCTTCCATGAGTTCTGTCATGGATGCGGTCGTCGATTCTGGGGTCTCGTAGCTATCACTCTGGGCCATGGGTTTTTATGCCTTGGTGGGCGCGTTTTGACTAGTGGCCAGGTGCACAGATGTGAATGTTTCATCAATCAGTTTTTGCGCGCGTCACACGGGCTCAGGGTAAACGGATGTTTAGGTTAATTTGCGTTCCCATGTGGGACGCGGGCGATTGGGATGGGTGAAAGCGTGCCAATTGGGTTTTGGACGGATCCATCGAAGACCAAGAAAACTCCATGAAATCAACAGCTTGTAATTTTTAACTGGCAAAATCTCAGTGATTTTCGCGGCTTCGGCATCTTATTTGCTCATGGAAGGTGAGATTTCGGATCTGGCTGCTGTTCTGTTTCGAATTGGTATGCCGGTTCCCCCACCGAAGCGAGGAATGAAAATGGCACTGTATAGTGAAAAGTCAGAATTACACCAAGATAGCGGCCGCGGTATCAATAAAGAATTGGTGTTAGCGATTGCCCTTAATTTTGGTATTTGGGCAATGGTCGGCGTTATCGCCTTTATGATGGTTGGCTAGTGCTGACTGAGGGGGAGATGTTGTTAAGCCTCTCTGCGTAGACAAGATATCTGAGATCAGTTTGTTCTAATCCATCGAATGGAAAACAGGTCGACAGCACCAAGACCTCTTTATCCGCCCAAGGATCGATACCGGATTTGTTCCACTGAACAATCTTTAAGTCGATAACATGGTAGGTAATTATTTTTCCAGGCTCTCGGGTGACATTAATCGTGTCACCCTTTTTTATGTCTTTCAAAATGGTGAAATGCGTATCCCGATGACCGGAGACAACGACGGTACCGGGATCGCCGGGCATGGGTGTTTCCTGATGATGGCCGGGCGCAAAAGCGAGAGCTTCACCAGAAGTGTTGGAGAGTACGACAAAGCTTTGGTCTTGACCCGGCAATGACAGATGAAAGGCCGGTGCCATGTCGGCCCAAGGCCAAGGCTTAGCCGATACACCTTCGACACTTGTTTGGGTCCATGCCCGTTCGAGTAGAACTTGCGCGAGTTGGGCCTTGGCATGGATCCACAGGCCATGACCAAATAACCCAATACCCAGAATAAAGAGACAGGCCGTAGCTGCGAGTAAGATCAGACGTTGATTAAGCCAGTGCATGTCGGCGCCTCATGATGTTGAAGCGTCTGGCTGCGACCAGAAGAGAGGCAGCTGCGATGAGCAGTAGAAAACCAATCCACATATGAAGACCCGCTGGCGTGGCTGTTGCCGGCAGCATGACTTTTGAAGGTTGGTTTAACGTCGATGCTGAGGGGGCCGCGTCTGATGTTTTCACCATGGCGTACAATTTCGGCGCGGCATTGGCGTCTTGCATGTCGATAGGCGGTATGGGTTCTGGTGCGAACTCACCGAACACTTTGCCAAAGTCCCATCCTGCGGGAAGCGCCAGAGGAACCTTTGTACTTGTTAGGGGTGCATTCTCGGGGCGTGAAGGTGTCGTATCGATGGCAACAAGGCTTGTCAGCCTACTGATCAGGTGGTGGTCTAAGGCGACTTTGAGCACAGCATCATCGATCTTGTTGGATGCGACACCTTCGTAACGACTTTCTTCTAGGCTAGCGATCTTTTGGCGCGCCCATATTTGTGCGATGCCTTTGCCCGGCACTGCATCGCTTAGGCTTAAAGCGGCTGCCCAGCGTTCATTGCCGATTGTTCCGGTTATCGTGATCTGACCTTCGGCCTTTGGCATCTTGGCGCTGATAACGATCGGTTCACCGGCATAGAGATCGGGTAAGGGGTTCGGCCACATTTCAAGATTTTGCGAAGCTGACCACGAGACCGAAAAATCTTTGGCGACGGGATGCTCGAGTTTTGTGAACAAAGTATTCATCTGATCGGCGACTTGATCGACATCGCTGATATGGGTGAACGTGCCACGACCGATGCGTGCGGCACGGCTCATGAAATAGGAGTTGGGAGCTGAGCCGATCCCGACAGTAAACAGGCGTGAGCGACCGAGGTCTTCGGCGATGGTTTCGAACAATTGCGCTTCGTTACCTATGGCGCCATCGGTTAAGAAGATGACCTGGCGGATGTCGTCGATGTCGCGGCGGCTGGTATCAAAAAGCGCGGCGCGCAGGGCCGGGAGCATTTCGGTTCCGCCGTCGGCGGTAAGTCCACGGACATAACCGGCGGCGCGTTGTAAATTGGAATCAGTTGCGGCCACCGGACCTTCAAACAAAACATCCATCTCATCGTCAAACTGGATCACGTTGAAACGGTCTTCTGGGCTCAAACGGGTGAGGGCAAGGGCTAGACTTTCGCGTGCTTGGCGGATCGAAGGCCCGGCCATGGAGCCGGACGTATCAATGACGAAGATGACCTCGCGTGGTTGAGTGATCGGATTTTGCTCGGCACTGGGCGGCGTGATCAGCAAGTAGAGATAGTCCTCGCCGTCCACGCGCTCTTGAAACAAGGCGGCTGCTGGTGTGTCGGCGGGTTTTGCCTGCCATTGAAGAACGAAGTCTTGGTTAGCTGATACCGCTCCTTCAGCCAGGTTGACGGTGATGTCTGAGGCGCTGGTGCGGGTCGTCACGATTTCATGATTGAGACTGGCGAGAGTATCGATAGGAAAACCGCTTTTCACATTGACCGTGAGCCAAACCGGGTTGGTGATCTCATCCTCAGGTAATTGGCCGGGATCGAGGACTGGTGCGTCTATTGCGGCTCGATCAGGCACAGGATCGCTGATTTGTCCAAACCCGCTGTCTCCCAAACTCACCAATTGGATTTTAGCGGGCGGGCTGTAGCGGGGTGCGACAACCAGAGGCAGGCGGAGATCGACCTGTCCGGCTTCTAGGCTCAACGCTTGCTGATATTCGATTTGCACGATTACTGTTTCACCCGGTCCGATATTGGCGACGGCATTGGTGAAAAGGTTAGGTCGTTGTTGCTCAAGCAGGCTGGCTTTTTTTCCCGCGGTTTTTGCCGCTTCATAGATCTCGCGGGCTTCCTTGCGCTCTTTGATTTGACCTTCAATGAAGCGTTCGCCGATTTGCATGCGCAGGCTGTCAACGGCAGATTTGTCGGGTAGGGGAAAAACATAGAGGCCTTCGACCCAGCTGTCAGTTGGGTTGGTGAAACGTTGTGTGACCTTGGCGCGGGCGACGAGACCGGTGACATCTATTTCGACATCCGTGGCAACCAGCGGAGCGGCGACATAGAGGCCATCTTGGATCGATTGGAATAGAAGCGTGCCGGAGGTTGCTTCATTGGGACGCATGAGATCATGAGAGCTCTGGGATGTTGGCGTGGGGGTCGATGGAGACGGTCGCGCTAGGGCTTGCTGTTGGCCCAGTAGGGCGGCAAAAAGGAAGAGGCAGACACCCACTGCGAGGTGCTGCCTCCGACGCATACGCAACAGATACAACTTCATCTTACAACTACCCTCTGGCTTCCCCTACAGCGAGGCCAATATTGGAGGCCAATGCGACCTAATGAGGATGGCATTGAGGCAGGTGCGACGGAATTGGGGCTATTTCGTGATATTAAATGAAGGATTGATGAATAGGGTGCATGGGAACGATTGCGTTGGCCACCAGATCGGCGTATGAGGGTGCGCAATCCACCCAAATAGATTGCTCACAACTCAAACCTTTGATCTAGGAGACAGCCATGGCTTTCCTATCGGACTCCCTTTCGCGTGTGAAACCTTCGCCAACGATGGCGGTGACGCAGAAGGCGCGGGAACTAAAGGCAGCCGGTGTCGATGTCATCGGACTAGGGGCGGGCGAGCCTGATTTCGATACGCCAGACCATGTCAAAGAGGCAGCCATTGACGCCATCAGGCGGGGGGAGACTAAATATACCGCAGTTGACGGCATTCCTGAGTTGAAAGAAGCGATTTGCCGCAAGTTCAAGCGTGATAACGGTCTCACCTATCAACCCTCGCAAATCACAGTAGCGCCGGGCGGGAAACCGATTCTATTCAACGCCTTCATGGCGACACTCAATCCGGGCGATGAGGTGATCGTCCCGGCGCCCTATTGGGTGTCCTATCCGGACATGGCGCTGCTTGCAGGCGGCGAACCGGTGATAGTCCCCACAACACAAGAAAACCGGTTCCGGCTTCAGCCGGAAGATCTCGAGGCGGCGATCACACCCAGGACCAAATGGCTTATCTTCAATTCGCCATCGAACCCATCCGGCGCCGCTTATACCCGCGATGAATTAAAAGCGCTGACCGAGGTGCTTGTGCGCTATGAACATGTGTGGATCCTGACCGACGATATGTATGAACATCTG
>JAJFIN010000309.1 GCA_021774955.1 Alphaproteobacteria bacterium
TTCACCCGTGATGAATTGGGCGACCGTTATATCCAGGCAAGTGGCGGGTTTGAATATACCTTTTACAGCATATTCGAAACCCCAGCCGATCTCGGCATTGTTGGTGAGTTTATTTATGACGAACGCGGCAAGGGTGGGCCAAATCCATTGGATCGGGAGGCCGTGATCGGCTTTCGCTGGGCGGCAAACGACGTCCAGAGCACCGCTATCCTTACCGGCGCCTTCATGGATATCGACAATGAAGCCTGGGGGGTCGCCATCGAAGCGGAAAGGCGCATTGGTTCGGACCTTTTCCTCACCCTCGAAGCGCGCCTGTTTGAAGACGTACCCGTCATCGATCCTTTCTTCTCCTTCGAAGACGAGGATTTCGTTCAGCTGAGACTAGCGCGCTATTTTTAACAATATGCCTCTCGGGTTTCCGGGAATGTAATGTTGAAGTCTGCTGCGATCTTTCCCATATCTGCCAGAGTTTTGGCGCCGGTAGGATGCCGATTTTGGGAGAAGATTACGCATGGCCACCGTCAAACACCGCCTTTCAGCTCTATTGCATCACGAGGCGGCCGGGGGGGTGTTGTTGATGCTGGCCGCAATCACAGCGCTAGTCCTCGATAATTCTCCGCTCAATTGGCTCTATGATGCGCTGCTTTCAACGCCGGTGATCATCCAGGTGGGCGCGCTCGAAATCAATAAACCGCTGCTGTTGTGGATCAACGATGGTTTGATGGCGGTCTTTTTCCTTTTTGTTGGCTTGGAAATTAAGCGTGAATTGCTGGAAGGGCACTTGTCGAGTTGGGGTCAGGCATCCTTTCCATTAGTTGCGGCTGTGGGTGGAATGATCGTGCCAGCGATGATTTATGTTGGGTTCAATGCCTCGGATCCAACAGCTCTGCGCGGTTGGGCAATCCCTGCTGCAACTGATATTGCCTTTGCGCTCGGCGTGTTGGCCCTGCTCGGTAGCCGTGTGCCGCCTACCCTGAAAATTTTTTTACTCGCCTTGGCGATTATTGACGACCTGGGTGCCATTCTCATCATTGCGATTTTCTATACCGCTGAGCTTTCACTCGCTTCGCTGATGATTGCCAGTGCCTGCATGATCATCTTACTTGGTCTTAACCTCACTGGCGTGCGCCGAATAGCACCTTATGTATTAGTCGGTGTAGTGATGTGGGTGTGCGTACTAAAATCCGGAGTTCATGCCACATTGACTGGTGTTATTGTTGCCTTGATGATCCCTTTAGGGAAGCATGAGGATTTGAAACCATCGCTTCTTCACCATCTTGAGCATGAATTGCATCCCTGGATCGTCTTTTTTATTATGCCGGTCTTTGCCTTTGCTAATGCCGGTGTTGCCTTAGGCGGTCTTGCTGTTTCGGATCTGTTAGCACCGATTCCATTAGGTATTGCCGCAGGTCTCTTTATCGGCAAGCAAACGGGTATTTTCGCCTTCGTTTGGCTGGCAACCCGTTTAGGGGTTTGTCGTCTTCCCGAAGGGACCAATTGGATACATGTTTATGGGGCAGCTTTGTTGGCGGGGATCGGATTTACCATGAGTTTGTTTATTGGCACTTTGGCCTTCTCCGATCCTGATCATGCAACCGCTGTGCGTTTGGGCGTGCTGTCAGGGTCGATACTCTCTGGTTTGGCAGGCTATGCCTTATTGCGATTTACCGCAGCGCCGATCAATAATGCAGAAGCAAGTACCGAATCGTCACCAACCTAGCTAGCTAGGCAACACAGCGTGCCAAGCGATTGCTGATAATTCCTTCGGCTTCGGCGACAATGCGTGAGACGAGTTCATCGACGGTTGGAATGTCATTGATCAGACCAAGAACTTGGCCAGCCGACCAAATCCCGTGTTCCACATCACCGTTTTCATAGACGCCTTTGCCGCGTTGCCCAGCCACCAAATGTCTGATGTCATCGATCGTCGCATTGCCCTTTGCTTCGATTGAAACGACCTCTTCGCTGACAGCATTCTTGGCAACGCGCGCTGTATTATGAAGGGTACGGAATATAAGTTTAGTATCCCGCTCGGTCATTTCGACCATGCGTTTTTTCACGTCTTCGTGTATGGGCGATTCTACCGTGCACATGAAACGCGTACCCATATTGATACCATCAGCGCCAAGTGCCAAAGCGGCGGCCAGTCCGCGGCCGTCGCCAAAACCGCCCGAAGCAATCATCGGAATCTCAATTTTGGAAGCTGCCGCGGGGATAAGAATGAGCCCTGGAACATCGTCTTCACCGGGATGGCCGGCGCATTCAAATCCATCGATTGAGATGCCATCGACGCCAATGGCTTGTGCTTTGAGACCGTGGCGGACCGAAGTGCATTTGTGCAGGACCTTAACACCTGCGGCTTTAAAATCAGGCAAATGCGGTTGTGGATTTTGGCCAGCAGTCTCGACGATTTTAATGCCCGACGAAATAATCGCATCGCGATATTCTTCATAAGGCGGGGGTGTTAAAGCAGGCAAGATTGTCAGATTGACACCAAAAGGTTTGTCGGTCATTTCCCGACAACGAGCAATTTCTTTGGTGAGATCCTCCGGCGTCGGCTGTGTCAGCGCCGTCATGAACCCAAGAGCACCAGCATTCGCCACGGCTGCTACCAACTCGGCGCGGCCGACCCATTGCATCCCACCCTGGACAACCGGATGTTCAATACCAAATGTCTCGGTAAATCTTGTTTTCAACATGAGGTGTTTCCTTCCTTTTGGTTTTCTTGCTGGCATGATAGCCGCATTGGCGCGCAACTTTCATTCTAATTATGCTGGTCGAGGAAATTACGGCCCGTGGCTGGACTTTCGTTGTATTTTAAGGCTCCCATGGCACTATGCGAATTGCTGATTTGTTTCTCGCCCCCTGATCGCCGTCACAGACCCAAACACCCTTATGGCATTTCAATTCGATCTTGAACCGATACCGCCGATCCCCGATCTCGTGGCGCGCTGGCAGAAGGTTTACGAAGACAGCGACGCATCATTCTTTCTGTCGCCGGTTTGGATTACCTCTTGGTTGAGGATCACGCAATCCTCGCCTTTTCTTTTTTCGGTCAGTGATGGTCATCAAGACGTCGCCCTTGCTATTGTCTGCTACAAGACCGGTACCATCCGTGAGCTTGGGCGCGGCGACCTCTATTTGAATTCGTCAGGTCAAAGATCAGAAGACCGGATCTTCATTGAGTACAATCATATCCTTACCCGAAAATCGGTCGCAAGTTCTCAAGCTTTATTTTTGTCGGAGCTTCTTGCATGCTCGAAACAAGTCTCGGAGATCAAACATGCACAGAGGGTCATTATCCCTGGCTGTCGCTATTCGGCAAACGACCTTGGTACGGATGAAGTAAGAGTTAAAAGCGAAATAACGGACCGCGTTCACTTTGTCATGCTATCAAAAGTGCGTGAGAAAGAGAGCTATCTTGAGCTACTAAGCGCCAATACCAGATACCAAATTCGACGTGCCGTGCGGCTTCAAACCGGTGATGGCAAGATCAATATTAGCGAAGCCAGCTCGGACGAAGAAATTTCAAATTGGTTGCTCGACTTAAGGCGCCTTCATGTCGAAAAATGGCGGATAAAAGGTCTCCCAAGTTCCTTTGAGGATGATCGCTTTTTTTCCTTTGTCATGGATGTCTGTCTAACAGGCATTCCGGCAGGTACCGTTCAGCTTCTCAGGTTCAGTGTGCAAGAAGACCGCATCGGTTACCTCATCAATTTTGTAAGTGGCAAAGATATACTAAACTACCAGGCAGCATTTGTGGACTACGATGACAACCGCTTTAAGCCGGGTCTCATATGTCATTGCTTAGCGGTTGAGCATTATGCAGACGCTGGCTTTGATGTTTACAACTTTCTCTCTGGCAATGCTCAATACAAGAGAAGTCTTTCCACAGATTATGAAGATATTCAAAATCTCAGTATTCACAGACTTGTTCACAAGAAGACAATTGCCGAGAAAGTGTTTGGTGAATTCATACCGATGCACCACGATAACTTTGACGGCCGCACGCATACGGCACTCGTTATGGGTGACGACACGCGTAGTTTTTTAACCAGTGTGAGGTCTTTGGGCCGCCAAGGTATCATCGTCGACGCAGCTCCCTTCGCTATGAATTCCCCGGCTTTGAAATCTAGGTATATCCGCAATATTCACCGTTTGCCTTTACACATAAGAGAGGGTGCGGCGTGGCGTAACGCGGTATCAGAGCTCATTAATCGCGAGAAATATGATTTGGTAATCCCTTGCGATGACCGAACAATTCTTTTGTTCGATAAATATCGGGGCGAACTGGCAGCCAAAAATAGGATCGCTATTCCCAATCATCAATCGATTGAAGTGCTTTATGATAAGCAAAGCACGCGTGAGCTTGCTGCGCAGCTTGGTGTGGCTATCGCACCGGGGCAAACACTCAGCCAGTCTGATACGCCAGAAGCTTTGGCAGACCGCTATGGTCTTCCCATGGCTGTCAAGCCGCGCCGATCATATCAAGTACACAATCTTTACAAGCGATATGAAGTCACAATTGCGCGTACCCTGGAGGAGCTCCGCACACAACTCAGTCAAATGGATGATCCAGAGAATTATTTCGTTGAAGGTTTTTTTGAAGGACAAGGTTCAGGTGTGTCCGTATTAGCCGCAGACGGAACAATCGTGCAATCTTTCCAACACAAGAGGCTTCATGAAACAGGAATAACCGGTGGCAGTTCGCTTAGGACCAGTGTTGCCATTAACAGAGCCATGGAGGAGGCGGTGGCCAAAATAGTTGCGGCCTTGGATTATTCAGGGCTTGCAATGTTTGAGTTTCGCGAAAACCCTGACACACACGAATGGATCCTTTTAGAGGTCAATGCCAGATTGTGGGGATCGGTTCCTCTTCCTGTGAGCCTTGGCATTGATTTTCCTTTCGGCTTGTTTCGAAGCCAAAACGAGAACGCACAACTTGTACGTAAGAACTATGTCGTTGGCGGCCGGGCGCGCAACTTGATGAATGATTTCTATAGTACAACCTCTATGCTTGAGAGCCGAGACATCCCCTTGGCACG
Source organism: Alphaproteobacteria bacterium (assembly GCA_021774955.1). Classification (GTDB taxonomy): domain Bacteria; phylum Pseudomonadota; class Alphaproteobacteria; order M2410; family M2410; genus JAJFIN01. The sequence goes on from JAJFIN010000309.1 coordinate 5,046, forward strand.
GAAAGTGTTACGCTTGGCCGGATGGCTCGGGCATTTTCCGAGGATCTGGGTTGGCCGAGAACACAGCGATACCTTTGTATCAGATGACCTGATGCCAGGAATGATCGAGTTTCGTGAATTTTTGTTTCAAAAACTGCGTAACACGTTTCACCGTTCGGTCGCTGTTTTACCTCTCACGTTTTCTCATGGGCGTGCCAGAGCCACTCGATTGTTTAACGAAGCAGCCATGGGCAATTCAGAGATCTTGTTCTTATGCTACGGCAATATATGTCGCAGCCCATTTGCCGCCCAGATTTTTGATCGCTTGTGCCATGAGGCCGGCAGTGAGGTGAAAATTAGCTCTGTAGGAAGCTTCTCTGTGGAGGATCGCTCGTCTCCCGAGCTGGCGCAGAATGTTGCAAATACTTTTGACATCGATTTAAGTCAACACAGGTCGCGCTATTTCGACGAAGACTTGGCTGCACGCACCGGTCTCCTTTTTGTTTTCGATCATCAAAACTTCTATTGGGTTGCCACACGGTATCCAGAACTGCTTGACCGGACCGTTTACCTGGGTGATTTGAGAAAAAGCTCTAAGCGAGCCCGACAAATTTTTGACCCTTACGGACATGATGAAAAATACTTCAGGCAGCAATATGAAGATATTGCCGAAACACTTGAGCTTTTTTCACGCTCTCTCAGGCGCTCTTAAGTGTTGACATTCTTGAAAGGGAATTCGGATATGTCTAGAGGTCGTATGATTTTACTACGACGTTTGAAACAATTCGGGCGCTGAAATGACAAAGCGAATTATCATTGGTTTGGGTTCTGGTCGGTCGGGTACTGCCTCGCTTGCCCACCTGATTAATCGCCAGCCCAATGCCATTTGCTTCCATGAGCTTAACCCAAGTTCAGTGAGATTTGCGGGAACACTCAAACCCATCGTAAACACCGTTGAAGAGTTTTCAGCCATCCTGAATGGTGGCGATCCTTCATTGTTGACGGTCGATATGACACGGCGGCCGAGCGTTGAAACATACGAAGAGTTGCAAAAGATAAAGTCGGTCAAATTTATTGGCGATATTGGTCATTATTATCTTCGCTATGTCGAGAATCTTATGGCGTTGCAGTTGCCCATTTCGTTTGTCTGTCTTAAGCGAGACAAAGAAGAAACGGTTCAAAGTTGGATGGCTAAAACGCGAGTGGTGCGCTGGCCGTCAAAAATTATTTCAGATCGCCTTGCGTCACTCATCATGCGCACGCCCTATCAAAAATCGGCGCATCACTGGATTGAACATGATGGCACCAAGTGGCGTCATGACCCGGTGTGGGATAAATGTTTTCCAAACTTTCCAGCAGAGACGAAAGAGGATTCCATTCGGCTTTATTGGGATTATTATTATGAAGAAGCTGAGCGATTGGCGACGCTCTTTCCCGATACATTTCGCATTTTTGAAACAACGTCTATGAACGACGAAAGCGGTCGCTCGGATCTATTGTCGTTTTGTCACATCCCTGAACAAGAACAAGCCAATCTGGATTCCTGGATTCATCAATCAAAAGCTTAGTTCATCTGGCGATCGAGGCACGCAGACTTAGGTACAGAGTGTAAAGGCGCCATTTCAAGCTTGGGAGCATTTTATCTCCAGCTTTGGCAAAGCGGCTTGCCGCTTCCCAGTTTCGCGCCACCGCTTGATCACTTGCGAGCCGTTTATAGGCATACCCACCCAGCTCTCGGCACGCCTCACTCAGTCGGGTACTCTTTGATTTCCCAAGGAACCGATTAGCAATCGTTACATAGATGAGGTCTTTGTCACTACCTCCCACACGGGTGGACGCATTCGCCCTCAAAGACGGGTCCGGTACAAAGTGATGGGAAGCAATGTGTGGGCGATAGGCAAGCTTCTCAATCTTGGCATATACATCATAGGCAAAACACAGATCCTCTGAATATGGCAGGGTTTCATCAAAGCCGCCAATATCTGAAAACAGGGATGTTCGTAGCACTGTTGTATTTAGGTGGGGAAAGCGATTGACTGCAATAACATCGTCAACGTTGAGGATGCGAGGGGCACTGGCCTGACCTGGTGCTACAAGAGCGGCGTGATGAGCTTCTTCAAGCCAGGGTGAGCGAACAATCTTGTCGTCAATTGTCAAGGCTTGCTGGTCGGCGAAATAGTAACCCAGTTCCTGATGTTCATCCAAAAATGCAATTGCAGTCTGGAGGTGATCTGGGTCAACCCATAAATCGTCATCATCGCAAAAAGCAATGTATTCGCCTTGGCTTTGAGCAACACCTGCATTTCGTGACGCCGCAGGTCCCACACCCTCGTCGCTCGGTTGGTCGAGAGTAATTAATCGTGCCTGAGCATCGAGCCCTGCAATGGAAGTTTTCATTTGAGCTAATTGCTCAGGATCAGAACCATCATCCACCACAATGATCTCAAAGTTCCGATAGCTTTGTTGGTCGATCGCTTGCAGGCACCGGCGCAGAAGTGTGGCGCGATTACGGGTTGCAATTATAACAGATACTTGCGGCAAGAATAACCTCAATATTTATTGGTGTGAGGGAGAGAAATTGCGTCGACTATGAGAAACCACGAAGGACCAAACATCACGTTCAACACCTTGTGGACATCCGATAAGAGCCCACCAACCCAAAACGAGCGAAATATAGGTCAAGGCACCGAACGGAACCAGTAACAGCGCATAGCCATCTACCGGTGAAAAAAACTGCCATATGGCAATCAGCAATCCACTCATGATGAGCCCGCTTATCAAGCATCGCACGTGAGGGCCGATAAAATAAATGGGGTGCACAGCAAGAACACGTAACAATAAACCGATCCGCAAGAGACTGAAGGCTATTTGTAAAATGGCTATGGCGAGGGCGATGGCCAAGGGGAAAAACAGGATCAGGGCGATGAGGACAAATAAAGTGAACAACAAAGCATGCCCGAGCTCCAGGTAGGCGTTTTGTCGTTCCTTCAAATTCGCAATCAATGTGACAGCGCAAATTTCCGAAATAGCTGCATAGGACCCACCAATCGCTAGTATGCGGACAAATGAGGAAGCCTCCCCCCATTGATCACCGAGCAATAGATTTGTCAGGGGGGGCGCCAATGCGAAGATTCCCAACCCGATCGGCAGGGCAATAAGGGCTATCCCATTGATTGATTTGATTACTTGATTTGGGCTAGCGGTCTGACCATCAGGTTGCAACGACAATGCTGGCAAAATGACATCGGCCAAAGCACTCGACAATTCGAGCGTTGTCATACGCACAAGGTCTCGCGCCACGGCGAGCTGCCCCAAACCTGAGGCGTTCATGAAACGACTTGCTAAAATGCGATCGCCAGAAGTGGCGAATCCCTTAGCAAAATTTCCCAGAACCAAAAATGCGGAAGGTCGCGCGAAGTGGCGCCACTGAATAAAGGAAATTCTGGGGCGATAGGGGGACACGCGATAGCTGAAGACAGTCATGAGGCTTTGGTAGGTCAAAATGCCGATCACGAGTGCCCAATAGGAGCGCAGAAAGATAGCCGCACTAATGGTGACCAAGGCCGTAACCGTCCGAACAGACACGCGCAAATACAATATCTTCTGAAACTTCATCTCGCGCTCTAGGAGAAACAGACCTGGATTTTCAAAGGCATCAATGACCAGATGGAAAGACAACACGATAAAGACCGGCAACATCGCCCCGTAAGATGCGTAATCAGAAAGAAGAGGTCCAACGATCACACTCATAACCACACTCAAAAATATGCTGAGCACCACTCCGAGAGACCACCCGCTATCCACAATGTCGTTGGTTAAAACACGCTCGCGAACGATCACTGCTTTGATGCCCGATAGAGCCAGCGTTTGAAAGATGCCCATCACAGCTGTAGCCGATGCCACCAAGCCAAAATCTTTAGGGCTCAACAGGCGAGCAAGTAATGCGACAGAAATTAGCCCGATTATTCTGACGCCAAATTTGGAAAGAATCGCAAACGCTGCACTTAAGATGACCGTGCGAGAATCCTTCTTCTCTATTTCGTGATCATGCTCCGCAGGCGCCATATCATGTGCCCTTAAGCGTCTGATAAAGTTGCGGTAGTGTGGAAAATTCTCCGCCTAGCTCTTGTGTGAAATACTCAAGGACCTGTTTGACTGTTGACATGAATGCAACGCGTTCTTCTTCTGTCTTTACATAGGGGGTATGGCCAATTCCTAAGGAAGGGCTGTGATAGGTCATTGAAAAGAAACGGCAGCCATCGTCATGCATGGTCTTGAGCAATGCGCATTGGTCTTTTACCGAGTAGCCTTCGG
>JAJFIN010000310.1 GCA_021774955.1 Alphaproteobacteria bacterium
TTAGCTGACCGCAAGTATCGGGTGGCTGAGATATCTCCGGCTTAGTAGTGTCAAAAAAACCGGAGGTGACCCAATGACTTTTCAAATTCACGCCCTACCAGAAGCGCCGTTCGTCCCTTTGTTTTCGATGTCTGATGAAGACCTGTCGAACCAAAACGCGCGCCGGGTTGTTGTCGAAAGCAAACCCGGGACTCCGTGTCGTGTTAGCCTCGCTGACGCTGAAGTTGGCGAGACCGCCATATTGTTGAATTTTGAACATCAACCCAACAACACGCCCTATAAGGCGTCCCACGCGATCTTTGTGCGCAAAGGCGTCGAACAAGCAAGGCTCGCGCCCGGCGAAATTCCAGAGGTTTTGAGGATCCGTCTCATGTCCGTTCGCGCCTTCGACAGCGCTCATCAAATGATTGAAGCCGATGTGGTTGAGGGCCGAGAACTCGAAGGCATCATCGAACATATGTTCGAACAGCCAAACATTGCCTATGTGCATTTGCACAACGCAAAGCAGGGTTGTTTTGCGGCCAGTGTGACGCGTGTTTCTAGCTGAGTTTAGCTAAGCGGGTTTGTGAAACTCGATGACATTGCCATCCGGATCGCGAACAAAAATGAATATTGCCCCGTCGGGCAGTTCTACGGTCTCGGTGATTGGAATCTCACGTTCGTTCAGTTGCTCGCGAATTGCATCCAAGTCATCGACCTCAAGTGCGATATGGGTAAATCCGGTATGTTTTTCCGGAACGTCCATCAAAACATTGTCGATCGATGCGTCCGGGGTCGCATTCAAAATGAAATTGATGTTGACGCCTGATGGATGCAACATCACGGCTACCGGTTCTGGTCCGATCGGACCGACGATAAACTCGAACCCCAGCTGTTGGTAGAACGCTCTCGCCACTTCAAGGCTGCGAACCCTCAATCCAACGTGGTTGATCCCTTTAATCTGCTTCATGGTGTGGCCTTGAGCGCCTCAATAGATGGAAAACAAGATTGCGGCTTTGATCCCGCAAGACCTGCCTAACAAGGGACAATGTGTTTGCCTAGGATCAAATGACGGTCATATCGATAATTAACGTTGCGTCACCGACAAATTGACAATTTGGGCGCTGCGCAGTATGTCGGCGCCTACCGACAGAGGGCCTAATGACCAAGGATCCTTTTGTGGGATCGTGAGCCCAGGTGGCGGAATTGGTAGACGCGCTAGCTTCAGGTGCTAGTGCCCTTATGGGCGTGGAAGTTCGAGTCTTCTCCTGGGCACCATAATGTTTGGATGTAAATTGAAATTCCTACGCAGAATAAATCGCCCTTCACGGGCATCAATAGAGGGCGCCTATGTCCATTAAACTTTTTCGCGGCGACCTGCCGGATGTCATCACGTTTTCAGGGTCTGTGGCCATTGACACGGAGACGATGGGGCTCAAACCAGGGCGAGATCCGTTATGCCTGGTTCAAATTTCAGGTGGCGACGGTAACGCTGTGTTAGTTCAGCTTGATCGACGAAACTATGACGCCCCCAATCTCAAAAAACTCATGGCCGATGAAAGCGTGCTTAAGATATTTCACTACGCACGCTTTGATGTCGCCGTTCTCAAGCAGTACTTGGACGTGATGCCACGACCGATCTATTGCACGAAGATCGCATCCAAATTAGTGCGCACTTATACCGACCGCCATGGTCTTAAAGATCTATGCCGCGAACTCCTCAGTGTTGATCTATCCAAACAGCAGCAAAGTTCAGATTGGGGCGCTAAAGATTTGAGCCAAGCTCAACAAAATTATGCCGCATCTGATGTGCTCCACCTTCACGCCCTGAAAGAAAAACTTGGTGATATGCTTGAGCGTGAAGGTCGTACAGAGATAGCCCAAGCTTGTTTTGATTTTCTGCCCAAGCGCGCAGAACTTGATCTCGCAGGCTGGCCGGATGAGGACATATTCTCACATTAAACCCGAACGACTATGCGCTCAGTTGCTGACGCCATTGATCGATCAAAATTCACTCCCATCTACACTAAGTGCCGATTTTGATCGGTGATCTAAGTTCTTCACAAAATTGTAGAGTTTTCCATATTGGGTTGACGGATTACCAGCCCGCGCCACATAATTCGGAAAATGGCATAGAATTCGCATGGTTAATGGCAGGTTACCGCGTCATTGGCCCTTTGCCACGGAAAATAGGGGTCTGAAATCGCACAATCTGCTAAAAATGAGAGTTCGCGGGTAAAGGAAAAAGGGACAGCGAAATCCCTGAAAGCTGGCCGACGGGTATTGGAAATTGAATCCGAAGCCCTAGCTTCTCTGGCCGGCTCATTGGATCAATCATTCGACGATGCCGTCACTGCCCTTATGTCCATTAAAGGCCGCATCATTGTGAGTGGTTTGGGTAAGAGCGGCCATATTGCCCGTAAGATCGTTGCGACTTTGGCCTCGACCGGTTCACCCGCCCAACATGTCCATCCGTCTGAAGCCAGCCATGGTGACCTTGGCATGATTACGCGCCAAGACGCGGTGATCATGTTTTCAAATTCGGGCGAGAATAATGAATTGTCTGACCTTATTATTCACACGCGACGCGCCCAGATTCCGCTCATTGGTGTGTCGAGCAAACCTGAAAGCACGTTGATCAAACAATCCGATATTGGATTGATCTTACCTGAAGCCCCGGAAGCTTGCCTGATGGGAATGGCGCCAACGACTTCATCGACAATGATGCTGGCCCTCGGCGATGCACTTGCGGTGGCCTTAATGGAACGCCGTGGTTTTTCGGCTGACGATTACAAGGTTCTTCATCCTGGCGGTCAGTTGGGGAAATCGCTCATTCGAGTTTCCGAGATTATGCATGTTGATGACAAGATGCCCCTCGTTAATGGCGATGGCCCGCTTCCAGATTTGCTCAATATACTGATCGAAAAACGATTTGGTATTGCTGGCATCATCGATGAAGCAGGTGGCCTGCTAGGTGTATTTACCGATGGAGATTTGGGACGCAATCTCGACCGCCAAATGTTTGATAAAAGTATCTTTGATATCATGACGCGCGATCCCAGAACCATCCGCGAAGGCGCGCTGGTTGCTGAAGCTGTTGCGCTCATGGAGCAATCTAAGATCTCATGCCTGTTTGTTATCCCCGATTCTGAAGTTGGCAAATCCAATCCAAAACCTGTCGGCGTTGTCCATGTACTGGACTGCATGAAGGCTGGGTTTATATGAGGATCCAATGACGGTGAGCAGCCAAGGTGAACAATCTCAAGGACGAACCGGCCTTCAGCAGAATTGGCAGAAAGGTCCGCACATCGCTGTCGATGGCGCGGAAAAATACAGCCGTTTTGTCCGCCTTATGCGCATCAGCCTGCCAATTTTGGCGATTTCTATCACCCTGCTCGTTGTCATCTACGCCCTGGTTGGACGGCCCAAAACGCAAGTGTCGCTGACGTTTGCCGGGATTGATCAATTTGAGGGCGAGCTTGCGATGATCAAGCCGCGGTTTACCGGTCTCGATATCGAAAACCGATATTTCGATGTGCTTGCCAATAGAGCCGTGCGGCAAGTAGAAGACCCAAACAAGATCACGCTAGATTTGGTCGATGCAAAAATCACGCGCGGTGGCAAAGACCTGCTTGCTCTCACCGCTGATGAAGGTATCTTGCAATCGCTAGAAGGAAACCTACAGCTGGATTCAAACGTCGTTATCGCGACGCCAGATGGTCATAGATTCACCACTGAGCGTGTTCTCGCTCAACTCAATGATGGCATTATTCGCGGCGACCAGCCGATTGTTGGTGATGGACCCGCCGGATTTGTACGTGCCGATTCCTTTGAAGTGCTGCGCGATCATCAATCGGTGCACTTGAAAGGGAATGTTCGCATGAAGATAGATATGTCTTTCATGGTAAAGTCAGACGATGAGAGCGACAACTAAGTCGATCAAAAGGGAAGACATTGAAACACGGGAACATGGGAATGAGTTTGGGGTCTTTTACGACGAGATGGGTTAGCTTGGGCACCTTGAGTGTCATGGCTGCGATGGCAGGCGCATCATCGAGCCTGGCTCAAAGCCAAGGCTCTGGCGGATGCCCGGCTGTTGACCCCGGCGCTGAGATCGAGGTGACAGCAAACGAATCTGAGTTTCTACAACAACAGCACATGGTTGTTTTGACCGGTGCCGTTGATGTCTTGCAAGGGGCTGTCCGATTGCAGGCAGACAAAGTAATCATTTTTTATTCTGAGCCTGAAGGCGAAAACACAAATACCTCTCAGAGTGAAACAAGTGATGATCGTCAAACTGGATTAGCTGGAACGATTACCCGCCTCGACGCGCTTGGTGCGGTCAATGTGACCTGCGGTTCTGAGCGGGCGAAGGGTCAGACAGCAACATATGACATTATGGCGCGCGCCATCGACCTTGCCGGGGACGTGACCCTGGTGCGGGAAGGTAATGTTCTTAAGGGTGAGAAATTGCACATAAATTTAGACACCGGACGCAGTCGGATTGTCGGAACAACGAATGGGGCGGATGAGAGTGGCGAGCGGGTGCGCGCGATCTTTCGAACGCCAAATACAGAAGATAATGCGTCTGATGACGAAAATAGCGGGAATTGAATCGGCAAAAGAAAATGACAGATATACCTACACTAGATAACAAGGCCGATTTGCGTGCCGCCGACGATACGGATGGACAAGGCCCGCGCCTCGTTGCCGAAAATTCCGGCCTTGTGGTCGACACTATCGGCAAGAGTTTCAAACGCCGGCCGGTGGTGCGCGGTGTCAGCTTGCACTTGCAGCGCGGAGAAGTGGTCGGATTGCTGGGACCGAATGGGGCCGGCAAGACCACGTGTTTTTATATGATTACCGGTCTCCTTCCGGTCGATTATGGGCGCATTCTGCTCGACGGCCATGACATCACCAAGCTGCCGATGTATCGGCGCGCCCGCCTCGGGATCGGCTACTTACCACAGGAAGCTTCTATTTTTCGCGGTCTGTCTGTTGAGGACAATATTCGGGCCTGCTTGGAGATCATTGAGCCGGTTCAAGACAAGCGTGAAATTATGCTTGATGATTTATTAGCGGAATTCTCAATCACTCATTTGCGCCGCACTCCAGCACTCGCTCTTTCGGGCGGCGAACGCCGACGGGTAGAAATTGCCCGCGCTTTGGCAACACGGCCCTCTTTCATGCTGCTTGATGAACCCTTTGCTGGGGTCGACCCGATTGCTGTTGGTGACATTCGCGACCTCGTTGGATTGTTAAAGGAGCGAGGCATAGGTGTTCTCATTACCGATCACAATGTCCGCGAGACACTCGATATCATCGACCGGGCGGCCATCATCCATGATGGTCAGGTATTAACCGAAGGTGACGCTTCAGAAATCGTTGGCAATGAAGAAGTGCGCCGCGTTTACCTTGGAGACAGGTTTAGTTTGTAACGTATGGACTGAAAGACCCGTGTTCATACGGATAGAGTAAATGGGAGATTAATACGTATGGCGTTGACGCCAAGATTGGAATTGCGACAGAGCCAGTCGCTCGTCATGACGCCGCAATTGCAACAGGCGATCAAGCTGTTGCAATTGTCCAATCTTGATTTGCAGTCATTCGTCGCTGAGGAGATCGAAAAAAACCCTTTTCTCGAGGGCGAAGAGCGCGCTGAAGGCAGTAATGCTCAAGAAAATGGTGCTGACGGTGACCATGGCAGCGCCGACAATAGAGACGGCAATGACAATGCCGCGGTCTCAGTGAGTTCAAACGAAGGCGATCTTCATATCGCCGAGGACCGGCCACCGGCCGATCCCGCAGGCGACCTTGATACTGATTTCGAAAATGTTTATTCCGATGACATGCCGGTTACCAGTGCGGCTTCAAGCGCTGGCGAGGGCGGTGGAGACCTCAGCAGCTGGAACAATGTCACCGGCAGCGGTGGCAGTGGCGGTGGTGAAGGATTTAATTTGGAATCCATCACCGCATCAGAGCGCACCTTGCGCGATCACCTGACCGAGCAATTGGTGGAATCGATCAGCGATCCTATGCACCGCATGATCGGCACCGACATTATCGATTCCGTGAATGAAGCCGGCTATATGTCGGCGACAGTGGACGGGGTTGCCGATCGCTTGGGCACGACAGAAGCC
>JAJFIN010000032.1 GCA_021774955.1 Alphaproteobacteria bacterium
TTTTTTCTGAGTCACATGGTGTCGATGAGCTGATCATCCTCACCATCACCCATGATTTCGAAGGCCGAGTGCGGTCGTATGAATTATTGTCCGAGGCGTTTGGTCTTTAAGGCCGTTCAAACCCTATTCGTAGGACCGTAAGATATCATCGATCACGCGCTCGAGATCTTTGACCGTGGAACAAGGCCGCATCAGATGACAGAACGGGGCGAAGCGCGGAATTTCTGAATCGCCGGTACCCCAAAGAGTGGGATATTCCGGACATAACCATATCACTCGTTTGGCTTGGTCATGAAGTTCGCGCATAATATCAATGCGCGGGTCACCGTAGTTAGAACGGCCATCGCCTAACATGATGACGGTTGTTCGGCGATCAATGGCATCCCAAGAGTTTACTCTGAGATCGGAGAGCGCTTGGCCGTAGTCGGTTGAGCCGAAGCCCGCCTCTTTCAAGATCTTCTTGATGGCATCATCGATATCGAGTGATTCCAAATCATCGCTGATTTCCAAGAGACGCGCGGAGAATGCGAAGGACCGGATCTCCGGAATAACCTCATTCAAGCTGTAAAGCAGCATGAGGAGAAAGCGCGAATAGTTGGCAACCGATTGCGACACGTCACAGATCGCGACGACCTTTGCTTTGTCGCGTTTCTTTTGCCGCCACTTAGTCTCAAAAGGCACGCCATCGTAACCGGCATTGGCACGCATGGTTTTGCGAATGTCGAGCGTGCCGCGGTTTTTGAGTTTACGCCTCCGGCTATGTTTCGACGCCAACCGTTTTGCCATTCTGGAGACGAGACGGCGCATGCGATCCATGTCATGGCGACCGATATCAGTGAGTCGCGACCGCTCCAGATAGTCTTCCAAAAACCGCTCGGTCGCTGCCTCGCCGTAAACCTCAAACTGGCGGCCAACAAATTCGCGGGCCTGGCCTAGAAGCTCACTGCGCGCTTCATTGAGTTCAGCAGCTTCGGTTGACGCGTCCTCGGTGTTTTCGCGGTAGAGCGCGATCATCCGTTCTTCGAGCTGACGCAGGCCCATTTCATCAAGCATGCGTCGGGCGAGATATCCGGTTTGAGTTGAAAACTGAATATTTTCTACACCAACCTCCTGCCCCGCTCGCTCCATGGCCATGGCAAGACCGGTGCCGTCGCCAGACTGGATCATTTGCAGAAGGTTCTCTGCTCTTTCTTCATCGCTCTGGGGTTCACCGTTGCCTGGCTCCTCATCCGGAATGAAGTTCGGATCTATAGTTCGAGAGAAATAAAGATCAAACAGACGATTAAATGTTGCCTTTTCTTCTTCCGACTTGGCCATCACCGTAGCCAGAGAATCTTTCAAGAACTGGCGGTCATCATAGCCGGTAATTGCGACGGTCTTGAGCGCATCGATGCTTTCACCGATCGACACCGGCACATCGGCGACACGCAACGCTTTGATCAAATTGGTAAGTGTACTGTCCATTTTGCACTACTGCTGCTGTGACCTTCGCATACGTTCGCCGTTGGCGATTTTCGTCATCTCGACAATTTTGTTATCAACAGATTGGATGTCTGTTTCAAATTTGAGGAGGACATTCATCGTTGATCGAACGAGTTCTGGTTCCACTTTGTCGGCGTGCATCAACAGAAGAACGCGCGCCCAATCGACGGTTTCACTAATGGAAGGCAATTTTTTCAGATCCTGCTCCCGCAATTGCTGAACGAAGGAAACCAATTGCGCTAGCAACGTTTCGGAGATTCCCGGCACGCGGGCTTGAACAATCTGGCGTTCGCGTTTCTCCTCTGGAAATCCAATATAGAGATGAAGACATCGGCGCTTCAGCGCATCGCCAATTTCTCTGGTATTGTTGGATGTAAGGAGCACCAGTGGCGGGACATCTGATTTCACAGTGCCGAGCTCAGGAATGGTGACCTGATATTCCGATAGAATCTCTAAAAGAAACGCTTCAAACTCTTCATCCGACTTATCAATTTCATCGATGAGAAGGACGGCGCCTTCCTTTTGACGCAGAGCTGTCAGAAGCGGCCGGGGCTCGAGGAACCCTTCGGAAAAGAAAAGGTCATCGAAATCATGCAGCTTGTCGAGCGAACTGCTGAGCGAATCTGCATCACCGAGAATGTCGTGGAGTTTTTCTTTCAAGATTTGAGTGTAGAGAAGTTGCTTACCGTATTTCCATTCATAGAGCGCCTTGCCTTCGTCGAGCCCTTCGTAACATTGAAGGCGGATCAGTGGCAGCTCGGTATACTTCGCGGTCGATTGCGCTAAGTCGGTCTTGCCAACACCGGCGGGGCCTTCAATCAAAATCGGCTTACGCAAATTTTGAGCGATATAGAGCGCCGTTGAGATCTGTTGTGTACTGATGTAACCAACGGACCCAAGCCCCTCGGTAATCTGTTCGACCGTTCCTAGATCTTTCACGTTTTTGTCAGCCATTATTGTTGTTATTCTCCTAGGGCTTTGACATTATTTTCGCATCGCCAAATAAGCGGCTCCGCGTTTGCTGGCTTGTATTGTATGGGCTGCGCGCGCGATATCCAAGCTCTTCACTATATCGCGTGACAGGATATCGAAATGTCGCGGGAATTTGGCCATCAGATCCTGCTTCATATGGTTAATATCGTCTTGGATGATTCGCATGAAGGGTCTGAACGCGGCGGCTTGATCGTTGTTGCCGTCGCCCTCCAAGCTCGCCACAGCTTGAGACGCAATGGCTGAGAGCCCGTGGCGTTTGGCAATCAACTCACCCAGCGTCACAAACGCCGCTTCATCGAGGCGATCTCTGTTCTTCTCCATCACATTGACAATGATATTTATCTGAGCGCCTAATGCGCCGACAAGGCTTGATAGTCCGACGATGTCTTCGACCAAACGTACGCGCCGAGAGATGACCTCAAAGCCATTCCCCAATCCGCCGATGATTGCGCTCTCCGGCACAGACACGTTGTCGAATTTCACCCGGCAATGAGGCGACGGATGAAGAAAGTTGATCGGTGGGTCCATCGGCAGAATTGAAATCCCTTCTGCGTTTGACGGCACCAAGAAGGCTGTGAATTCCTTGCGTCCACCACGACTGCCGGTCATCATGACGGTCACGAACACGCCGGCAATCGGTCCGTTAGTGACGAAGGCTTTCATACCTTTTAATAGATATTCATCACCTTGTTTATCCGCTGTCGCGGTCATGCGTTTTGGATGGGCGCCTGCACCCGGTTCGGAAATGGCGACAGCGGGCGTGACCTCGCCGCTGGCGATCCTGGGCAACCAAACTTCTTGTTGTTCCGGCGTTCCTACATTTTGAATCAGCAATCGGCCCATCAGGTTATGTCCGAGCCAGGACATGGTGAGGCCGGGACAAGCGGAAGCTTCAGCAAAGGCTTCACATGTTTCCGCTAGGCCAGCAAAATCCAAACCGCTTCCACCAAAGCGCGGATCGATGGCAATGCCCATTAAACCGGCTTGACCCATGGCGGACCAAATATCATGAGGAAAGGTTTCCGCCTCAAGAAGGTCGTGGCGCGGCGCTATATTTTCTCGGGCAAATTCAACTGCTCTTTGTTTTATTTCCTCTAGCGTGTTCATCCACCGCCCACTTCCGCGGGGGCTTCTCCCGCTATCGCCCGGTTGCGCCGTTCAATGCGACTTCTAAAGCGCTTCTGTCGTTCCTCCGTAATCGGATAAGACCAAAGTGCAGGAATGCAAATCAAGGCTAGCAAAGCGGGGATGACACTATAGAGACAGGCCACCCAAAAAATTGAGGCCGGTGTATTGGTGCAAAACTCAGCAAGGCGGCCTGCATCGACAAGCGCTTGAGTTCGTTCGGCCATGTCGGGATGTGAGGCACATCGCAGGTCAAAGCCGAAGAAAGTCGGCGCATTCGTTCCTATTAAAACGCCAAGCGCAACCGCGCCCTTCGCCATCATGCCCCAGAAAGAGAAGTAGAGGCCGGTTCGTTGCTCACCAGAACGAAGTGTGTCCAAATCAATGATATCCGCAGCCATTGCCGCAGGCAAAAATGCGAGAGCGCCGATTGCAGAGCCCTTGAAGATCATAACGATGTAGAAGATCCACACTGGCTCAGGCTTCAGCAATGGAATGAAAGCGCTCCAAATCGATAACCATATAACCGACATGGCGAGCGCGCGATGTTTTCCAAAACGCCGGGAAATTACCATCCAAATGGGGATCGCGAGAAAGCTCGCCGTGTAATAGGCAAGGATGACTTCGGCGTAGGTCTTGCTCGATTGCTGCAGGCTATGCGTGACGAACGGATAAGACAACGTCGCCGTCATCGTTATGGCGACCACAAAGAACAGGGCCATTGACATCAACCGACGGAACGGACCATTGCGCCATACGATTTTGAGACCGGCTTTCCATTTGACCCGTTTGTGTGATGTCCGCTCCGGTGGCATTTCCGGCACAAAACTAAGAGCCAGGAGCATGAGACTCGGCAAAAGAATGGCGGTCGCAACGGCCACGCCTAGGACATGGTTGGCAATGCCGGAATATCCTAGCGACTCCATGATCCGTGGAATGAGGATTGCGAGGATAGTTCCGCCGATGCCAAACCCTTCACGCCAACCGGTGATGCGCGAGCGTTTGTGATAATCCGTGGCGAGCTCCGCGCCCCAGGCTTTGTAGGGCAGATCGATCATGGTGTTGGCGAGATAGACAATCGACACAAGAGCGAGCAGATAAAGCACCCCGACGCCCTCTGGTGGGACATAGAGGAACCACAGCCCACTA
>JAJFIN010000311.1 GCA_021774955.1 Alphaproteobacteria bacterium
CAAAACTCATGGTTATTTCAGCGTTGGATTGGTCGACGTTTTCAGCTTTTCCACCCAGGGCTTGGGAGCAGGGAGGTTGATTGGGGGAATTGAGACGCTTCAATACAACGGCATCGCTTTGCGCCCCGTCCTGCTCAGTCATCTAATTGTGCCCTGCTATTTCTTTTTATTTTTTGCGGAAAGCATCAAGACTTACAATGTCACCTGTTTTGTCTTCTTCAGGTTGGTCTGTTTCATCGTCGTCGGATTCGGAGGATTCAGGATCTAGTGCTGGATTGTCAATATCGGTGATGGGAAGACCGACTGCAGCACTTGCGCCTTCAGTTTCGACCGGAAATTGAAGGCCAAACTGAACACTCGGATCATAAAAACCACGAATGGCCGAAAATGGAATGACTAATCTTTCTGGGACTTTGTTGAAGGTCAGGCTGACGCAAAATTTGTCATCATCAACCTCGAGACCCCAATATTGGTGTTGGAGGACGATGGTCATCTCGGTCGGGTAGCGGCCGATCAAAGCATCTGAAATCTCTACGCCGGGGTTGTTGGTGACAAAGGTGATAAAAAAGTGATGGTCGCCGGGCAAGCCGTCTTTTTCTGCGCCCCGCAAGACTTCGCGAACCACACCTCGCATAGCGTTTTGAGTGAGCGCATCATAGCGCAATAAATCTTTTGCCATCAATTCCATACTCTAATTAAGGCCCAGCTTACCCCAGTGAATCGCCCGATTGGTGCGCTATGTCAATCACATGCATCGCGTCACATGGCCGCTTTGCAGTCTACCCAACAGGGTCTGTTTTACATCTCCTGTAGTTAAAATAGCGCAAACATGGGAGTTCTAAAAGGCATTGGCGTCTACTGGACGCTGAGACTCCGGATTGTGACATCCTTAACAAGAAATTACCGCCATTATCTGCTTACGGATGAAGACCTTTCACTTGCGCTATAAGTAGGAGGCTTCTGTTGCCAGGTGCCTCCCAAACCCCGCCTAATTGTAGGAACAACTAGGGCTTATAAGCGAAATCGCTATACCGCATTACGCAGCAAGAGCGAATTCTCCTTCGTAGTTGTCATTTGCAACTATCAAAATAGCCCGATAACGGTGGAACAATACCGGACGAAAGGTGACACCTTTACACGTTCGTCGATCCTATTTCGCCCCCATCAAACATACTCAATGCAGCGAAACTCGCTTTAAGAGAGTGTATTTGGTGGAGGCGCCGGGTACCGCCCCCGGGTCCGAACCGCTTATTACGTGGCCGTTTATCGTCATAGCCGGAAAACCGGCATACCTAGTATATATTATTTGGTTACGGGATTACAAAGATTCTGACCAAATTATCTCAATTTGTGGATATTCAATATTGCTTGACGGGGGCTTGGGTCCGCCAGGTTAGGGGCATCTGTCGATGGTGGCTGTAGGGAAATCCTATTCTGTGGAAAAAATAAAAATTATCTCTCACCCGTTGCGAATCGTGAAATCTTGAAATCATGCAGCAATATTTGGATCTACTGAGCTTGGCGCGTGAAACAGGCGTGCGAAAAGAGGACCGGACGGGAACCGGGACGCTCAGCCTGTTCGGTCATCAAATGCGGTTTGATCTGAGCGATGGGTTTCCGGTTCTAACGACGAAGAAGCTGCATCTGCGCTCGATTGTGCATGAGCTTTTGTGGTTCATTGCGGGCGATACCAACATCAAATATTTGAATGAGAACGGCGTTTCGATTTGGGATGAATGGGCCGATGAAAAAGGAGATCTGGGACCGGTTTATGGTCACCAATGGCGCTCCTGGCCGAGCCCGGATGGTTCGACGATTGACCAGCTTAAAAATGTCGTCGGGCAAATCAAATCGAACCCGGATTCGCGACGTCTGATTGTCAGCGCTTGGAATGTTTCAGAGGTCGAGAAAATGGCCCTTCCGCCGTGCCATTGCCTGTTTCAATTTTATGTGGCTGAGGGGAAACTCTCCTGCCAACTCTATCAACGCAGTGCCGACATTTTTTTGGGTGTGCCATTCAACATCGCGTCTTACGCTTTGCTCACAGCAATGGTGGCACAAGTTACAGGGCTCGAGCCTGGTGAGTTTGTTCACACCTTCGGTGACGCGCACCTCTATCTCAATCATGTGGAACAAGCCGATCGCCAGCTTGCACGTATACCAAGCAAATTACCTCAACTGAATTTAAACCCCACTGTCAAAGACCTGTTTGAGTTTGCCTACGAAGACATTGTTCTTGAAGGCTATGAGGCGCAGGAGAGTATTGCTGCTCCAATTGCTATTTGAGTTTGAGTTTGAGTTTACACGATAAGGAATAGAGATGGTGGAAATCGCCCTCATTTTAGCGCGGGCGCAAAACGGTGTGATCGGACGCGAGGGAGATCTACCGTGGCAGCTATCTGAAGACCTAAAGTTTTTCAAGCGGACGACTTTGGGCAAGCCAGTTGTAATGGGTCGAAAGACCTTTGAGTCTATAGGAAAGCCTCTTCCGGGGCGCACAAACATTATCATCACAAGGGATGGCTCATATGAATGCGAAGGTGCAATTGTTACAACGTCTTTTGAAGCGGCGCTTGATGCAGCCCGTGCAGACGCCGAAAAAACCGGTGCTCGAGAAATCATCATTGCCGGTGGTGGAGAGATCTACCGGGAAGCATTATCTTACGCCGAGCGCGTCTACCTGACCGAGGTGCATGCCGATGTTGAAGGTGATGTAATGTTCGACATTTCTCTGACGAAGGACTGGCAAGAAACCCAACGCTCGGAACGGCAGGTCGATCCAAAATCTGAACTAGAATTTTTTTGGGTGACCTACGAGCGGCGCTAGAAAAATTGGGAGGAGGTTGGTGAAATGCAAACAGAAGTGTTGGTGCGCGGGCTAAAGTTCCCCGAAGGTCCCATCGCGATGGACGATGGGTCGGTTGTCTTGGTTGAAATTGCGCGTGGAACTTTGTCGCGTGTGACATCGGATGGTGCCATTGAGGTTATTGCTGAGCTGGGTGGCGGTCCTAATGGCGCTGCCATTGGACCGGATGGTGCGGTTTACGTCTGCAACAATGGCGGCTTTGAGTGGCATGAAGTTGATGGGCGCCTTCTACCCGGTGGAAAACCAGCGAATTATGATGGCGGACGCATAGAGCGCGTTGACCTTGCTACCGGCAGTTCGGAAAAACTCTATACTGAATGCAATGGCAATTCATTGAATGGACCCAACGACATTGTCTTTGATGCTCAGGGCGGTTTTTACTTCACTGACCTTGGTAAACATTATGGACGCCAACAAGACCGGGGCGCTGTGTACTACGCTACGGCCGATGGATCCTCGATCAATGAGATAGTGTTTCCGATGGTCAATCCCAATGGGATCGGCCTGTCGCCGGATGAAAAAACACTTTATGTCGCCGAGACGACGACCGCCCGGCTTTGGGCATTTTCAATTGTGAGTCCTGGAGAAATTGATGGCGATGGGCCGTTTGGCGGCGGGCGCTGTGTTGCTGGTGTTGGAGGGTTGCAGTTTTTCGATTCACTTGGGGTCGATGCCGACGGGAACGTCTGTGTTGCAACTCTGCTCAATGGCGGTATTACGTCGATCTCACCGAACAGAGAAACGATCGAGCACTATCCTATGGATGATCCACTCACGACGAACATCTGCTTTGGCGGCGCAGATCTAAAAACGGCATTTATCACTTTGTCATCAACCGGCCAGCTCGTTTCCTGCGAATGGCCGGTGGCTGGGTTGCCGCTCAATTTTCTCAATAAATAAACATCGTTTGGCTTCACTCAATGATGATGCGTGGCGTTTTACGCTGCGGATCAGTGGCTAGTTTTTTCGCGAGCCTGTCGGCAATATCAAGAAAGATTTGAGTCTGTTGTGAATCAGGTTCCATGGCAACGATCGGCGTTCCATCATCTGAGTGTTCACGAATCGCCATGTGAAGCGGTATCTCACCGAGAAAGTCGCAACCCAGTTTCTCTGCGGTGCGCCGGGCACCCCCCTCGCCAAATATGTATGACTTCTCGTTCGATTCTGGGCTGATGAAATAACTCATGTTTTCAATGATCCCGAGGATTGGTACTTGGGTTTTCTCAAACATGGCATAGCCTTTTCGCGCG